>JAGZLR010000087.1 GCA_018364635.1 Clostridiales bacterium
AAATACAAATCTTCCTTTTTATTCAACTTAACATTTTATAAATAAAATTTATAAAAAAGATATTTTTTTCTTGCATATGGACGTAAATACGTTATGATAAAATTATTACTTTTTGATAGTAAACTCATTTTATAACTTATTCAACGGGAGGAATATATATGATGCATATTTCTATATGCGATGACCAGATAGTACATACACAAAATATCCAAAGACTCTTGACTTCATATCTGGAACAAAGACAGATCCAGTCTAAAATCAGTGCCCATTTGTCAGGAGAATCTCTTCTGAATTCACAAGACCCTTGTGACATCATACTTATGGATATTGAATTAAAAGGCGAAAATGGAATTGATATTATCAGAGAATATCAAAAACTATGCAATCCGCTCATTATTTTTATTACTTCCCATGAAGAAGAAATGCCGAATGGATACAAAGTGAAAGCCTTTCGTTTTATCACAAAACCAATCCAAATCGAAGTCTTTCACGAAGCTTTAGACGCCGCAATTGACGAGCTGAACACACAACATAAATTATTTGTAACAGACGAAAACTGTTCTCTGGTCATCAAAGATAGCGATATTATATATTTAGAATCTGGAAACCGATCAGTCGGAATACGAACAGAGAAAAAATTTTATAAATTAAACAAAGCAATCAATCAGATTTATCCTGAATTAAATCCATTGATTTTTTACATGCCTCATCGCTCCTATATTGTGAACATGAACTATATCTCAGAGGTTCACAAATACGAACTGATTTTATCCAATGGCGAAAAGATTCCAATCAGCCGGTTAAAGGGGAAGGAGTTCCGCGAAAAGTTTAATGACTTTATTCGTAGACAAATATGCCATGTTTAGCACTATTTTTTCAACTGTGTTTGTATGTATGACCGATATTTTAAAAATATATTTTGTGTTCAGATATATTTTAAATTATAACATTTTTATCAAGATAAAAAAGCTAATAATCTATGCAATTGGACTTACCTCTTTTTTCACAATTGTTTATCTATTGGGTGGTCCTGCCGTATATTATCCTCTTTTCTTTGTTCCTGCTATTTTCTTGGTCCTATATAGGGAATTAAGAACGATTTCTCCAAGATTTATAATGCTATTTTTAACTGTATACATTTGCATATGTCAAATTGATAGCTTTTTTATCGCACTTTTACATCTGATTCCTCCCCATATAAAAACAAAGTGGTTTATGAACATTTGTTGTGCCGTCATAAGTTCCTTGTTTATATGGACTATTGCTGTTATCCATAAAAAATTTCATATAGAGGAAAACCAAAAGCTGAGATTCTTTCCAATCATTCAGCTTGGAGTACTTCTTTTGATTGTCCTCCTGTTAGGTGCAGTGACATCTCTTCTTGCTCCTGCATCAGACCATTTTCTTAATAATCTTTTACTGTTAAGTGTCAGTAGCTTATCAATTTTAATTACTAGTGCCAGCCTTTTTCTTTATTCGCTTCTCGTCTCACATATTCGTCACAAAGAAGCGGATAAAATGAATCGAGAGTTATTGGATTTGCAAAATGCATATTATGTAGAACTACAGAAAAAAAATTGGGATATCCGATGTTTTAAGCATGACATCAAAAACCACATCATATGTCTAAAATATCTTCTTGAAAATAAGAATTTGACAGCAGCTGTCGAATATATTTCTCAAATGGAAGAACAGATTAAGCAATTCTCTCCCCGCTATCACTTAGGAAATCCGGTGGTGGATGCAATCCTAAACGAAAAAAGCACTTTTATAAATGAAAAAAATATAGATTTAAAGACACATGGAACTTTTCCTCATACAATAAAGATTACTGACTATGACTTGTGTACAATTTTTGCAAATGCACTGGAAAATGCAGTTGAGGCATGTAATGAAGTGACAGGTAAACGTTTTATTAAAATTCAGATTGGATACTACAATGAATATCTTTCTATCATAATTGTAAACTCTAGTCTGGCAGAAAAAGATTTAAAAACTTCTAAAAAGGATAAGGTAAATCACGGATACGGTTTGGTAAATATCAAAAAAACTGTAGAAAAATATAATGGAAATTTAAAAATTGAACAAGCACATGAATCTTTTAAAGTCGATATTATTCTAAAATATCTGTAACAAAAAATCTAAGTAAGGAGGTGATACAATGAGATCAAGTGACTTTTTTCAAGCAGTTGTGGAATTGTTAAGAGCTATTTTCGGCTAAGACATTTCACTGTGTAATAACTACACTTTACTGCAAGGCTCTTGCATTATTTGTTCCTTTCCATAAAATATAGATAAGCAAAAGACAACCGGCCGGTCCAATGCGAAATTTTATGGAAAGGAATATGAAAAAATGAAGAGAAAAAAATTAAATGGATTATTTGCAGGTGCACTATTGATACCAATGGTATTTTCTTCCTTTGGTGTCCCTGCAATCTATCCGACGGTTGCACACGCACAAACAAAAGTTTCAACAAATACGACAAATATCAAATACCTTTCTGATTTGAAAGAGGAATTTGCACAGGTTGGCTATAAACAGCTTTTATTAAAAGACAAAAGTGAAAGCGGCGACGGGCTACAGGTTCGCTACCGCGGTGAAAAAATCGCATTTGAAAAAGGAATCGGGGCTCACGCCACATCAACCGTAGTTTATAATGTTTCAGAATTTAGCTCCACCCATCCTTATTTTGTTGGCTATCTTGCTGTAGATGCTAGAAATACTTCCGGAAATGGCGTAAAATTTAGCATTTCATTATCCGATGACAAAGAAAATTGGAAAGAAGTCTACAAAAGTGACGTCGTAAAAAACGATGCTCAGTACGTAAAAATTCCACTAGACGGCAAGAAATATATTAAACTCTACGCACACGACAATAACGGCAATGGTGGAGACCATGTTGTCTATGCAAATGCAGGATTTGCCACAGAAGATTATGACCCGACAGCCAATTTTAAAGCCCCTGTCAAAACATTGGAAAACTATGATGCCACATTGAGCAAAATTAATTACACCAATGAGGCAGATGTTGAAAAACATACGGCTGATATCTATCAACGCGAATTTGTGAATCAGGCAGGTTTTTATACAATTAATAAAATATATGAAATGGAAAATGGTCTCTACAAAGATGCAATCCAATACTTGATAAGTAATTCGGATGCCCTGTACTATTTCATCAATGGTGGTCCAAAACCATTTCAGGGAAATTATGAAAATACACTGATTGCATTTGGAAAAATTTATAACAAATACAAAAATGAACTAGATCAACAGGACGAAAATAAATTTAATTTGCGTCTAGCTATCTCCATTGCTTCTGTATATGCAAATCCATCAGGAGTAAAATTCTGGGAAGCTCCGAATCGGTCAGAAGATCCTGTAAGACGTTATGAGACTTACAAAGAACTTTCTAAAGAAGGTGGTATCATGGATCAGGCTGGCACATTAGCTGCTGAATCCAGCAGGAACATGGCAAATGCTAAATGGTCATCAAAACAATTTCGCGATCTATCTGTTCCGATGATGCGTTGGGTTGTTGACTCTCGCATGAATGAAGATGAATTTTTCTGGCTTGCAGATTATGTACTTGACTGGGCAAAAAAGAATCCGAATAAAAACTTTATGGATTCTTATATGTTTGTCCATAACAAACAGGGAGCACGAGAATATAGCCACCCTAGATACTACAGCCCAGAAAACAGAGATAAATGGAACGAAACATACAAATTTGCAGGTTATTTTAAAAATGAATTTGACGAAGAATATAAATATGGAAACACAGATGTTGTACGTTCTTGGATTGTCTGGGAAGAAGGTGGCGTATGTGGAGCCTACGCAAAGACCTACTCAAATCTCGCGGAGGTAGTCGGAAGACCTTCTGCGACCTGTGGACAGCCTGCACACGCAGCTGCCGTAACATGGCAATGGAATCCTAAGGGCGGCAAAGATGGTACAGGGCAATATGAATGGCAGATACAAAATAACGCATGGAGCTGGGGTGAGACTTCAAGTGAATATGATGACTATATTCTCGGTTGGGGAAATCAAAGTAAAGGCAGCGACCGCAAACGACCATCTAGCTATGTCATGCTAACAACAGATGTTCTTGAAAACTGGGACAATTATGTAAAAGCAAAAAAATATACGCTGTTGGCAAACAGCTTTGAAAACTCATCTGATAAAGAAAACATACTTCGTACTGCCCTGAAAAGTGAATCCCGATTTTTGGATGCATGGTACGGACTGCTCAACCTTCGTTTGAATAACAAAAATCTCTCAAGTGCAGATGCTCTTGCATTTGCCAAAGAAGTACAGCAGACATTTACCTATTATCCAATGATTATGATTGATTTCTTAACTGATATAGGCGCCAAAGTTACATCACCAACAGATACTGCAGAGTTAGATTTTCTGCGTCTAAATGGGCTGAATAAAGCATATTCACTCACTGATAAAGACTATGATAAGAGCAGACAGCCTTGGGTTGCACATGATGTGGCAAGAGCATTATTGGAAAAAGAAGACTCCGCTTTATCTAACTTCTCTTTTGATGGTGATAACGCTGGAGCAATTGTTATTAATGACAAGTTTGACAATTCTGAAATCCATGTACGCTATAGTTTGGATGGCGGAAATACATGGATAGAAACTTCTGATCACAAAATTCAGCTTACACCAGAACAATTAACATCCATCACTCCTGAAAAGGATATTCAGGTCGGACTGGTCGGCGTAGATAATATACAGACAATTGACATTTTATCCCCAAAGACTCCTGCTGACTCCGGCATTTACCAAAATGATAATGAAGATTTATTTATTGGAAATGTAGAAAACCTTGAATATAGTCTGGATAGTGGAAAAACGTGGAATGCATATCCACAGGATGGTTTAAATAATACACTTCGCTTTACAGGTGAACAAGCAGTTTCCATTCGCTATGCCCCACACGGACTATATGTTGGAAGTACCAATAATGATTATCATTTTACTGCCTCACAAGACACGAAGGAACACACTTATCTGCCATTGCAGCATGTTACTTTGCACAAGTTTTCTTCTGAACAAAACAATAGCACCAATGCAGCCAAAAATCTGATTGATGGAAATCAAAACACATCTTGGCACTCACGCTTTGATACAGTGGACACCAAAGAATTTTCGGTAAAATTTGATGAGCCTCGTTGTATCTCCAAGTTGGAATATGTTCCTACTCAGACTGGTGGCAAGAATGGACGTTGGAAACAAATCGAAGTGCTTGGCAGCAACGATGGGGAAAACTGGGAAAAACTAATGACATCTGAAGAATTAGCAGATAACACCGAAGTCAAAACAATTCCAGTGAACGCGGAAAAATCATGGCTGTATATTAAAATTCAAGGACTGCATTCCTACTCTCATGATGGAAACCCTGATAAATTCTTCGGAGGAAGCATGCTTAACTTCTACGAAAATACAACAAAGTAACTTTTTCAATAAAAAAGGGATTTTGAATCGGCTGGCATTCACGCCTGCCGACTCAAAATCCTTTTATTCTACATCAATTACTTCCACTGTGACTTTATCTAGTTTCCAAATATCATCTACATATTCCTGAATTGTTCTGTCTGATGTAAACTTGCCACAAGACGCTGTCTGGATCAGTGCCATCTTAGACCATCTTTCCTGATCTCTGTAAGCTTCTTCCACACGTTTTTGTGCTTCCGCATAGCTTCTGAAATCTTTCAGGATAAAATACGTATCTGCACGGTCGCTGCTGTTTGTATTCAACAGTGAGTTGTACAAATCACGGTACAGTTCTCTGTCACCGTTTCCGTAAGTTCCGTCTACAAGCTGGTCTACCACCCGTTTGATATCCCAATCATTGAAGTAAATGTCAATCGGATTGTATCCGCCATTGTTCTCATAATTAATGACTTCATCCGAACTCAACCCAAAGATAAATGCATTTTCCATTCCGACTTCTTCCACAATCTCCACGTTTGCGCCGTCCATTGTTCCAAGTGTCGGAGCGCCGTTTAGCATAAATTTCATGTTTCCGGTTCCGGATGCTTCTTTTGATGCCGTTGAAATCTGTTCACTGACATCTGCTGCTGCGAAGATCAACTCTGCATTGGATACTCTATAATCTTCGATAAACACAACTTTAATCTTTCCATTGATGCTTCTGTCGTTATTGATCACGTCTGCAACCGAATTGATCAGCTTGATCGTCTGTTTTGCACGTCTATATCCGGCTGCTGCTTTTGCACCAAAGATAAATGTTCTCGGATAGAATGACATCTCCGGATGCTCTTTGATCTGATTGTACAGATACATCACATGTAAAATATTCAATAACTGACGTTTGTACTCATGAAGTCTCTTCACCTGAACATCAAAGATAGAGTTCGGGTCTACTTCGATTCCGTTGTGTTCCAAAATATATTTCGCAAGACGAACTTTATTTTGATACTTGATCTCCATAAATTCTTTTCTCGCTTTTTCATCTTCCACAAGTGGT
>JAGZLR010000001.1 GCA_018364635.1 Clostridiales bacterium
TGATTGTCATTGTTTTCTTTAAGCATGGAACCAAAGGATTTACAAGTTTCTCTGCGATTTTAATTGGCATCATTGTAGGATATGTGGTTGCTTTTGCCATGTCTTTTGTACTGTCTCCTACAGCAATCAATGCTGACGGGGTGGAATACACCAAGGCATGGGTGCTTAATTGGGACAAAGTGGCGGAGGCAAGCTGGTTTGCAATGCCTGAAGTTTTGCCGATTATGCCTACATTTGATCTGAGGGCCATCGTTCCGGTAATGATTATGTTTATCGTCACAGCAGTGGAAACCATTGGCGATATTTCCGGTGTTATGGAAGGCGGCATTGGCAGGGAGGCGACAGATACAGAGTTATCAGGCGGTGTCATCTGCGACGGGTTAGGCTCCAGCTTTGCAGCAATTTTTGGCGTACTGCCAAATACATCTTTCAGCCAAAATGTTGGTCTTGTGACAATGACGAAGGTGGTTAACCGATTTGCTTTAGCTACAGGCGGTATTTTTTTGATCTTCTGCGGTTTATTCCCGAAACTTGCAGCGTTGATTTCCATTATGCCTCAAAGTGTGTTGGGCGGCGCGGCGGTTATGATGTTTTCTTCTATTGTTGTCAGCGGCATTCAGCTGATTACCAAACAGCCAATGTCAGGAAGAAATATTACCATTGTTTCTGTTGCTTTGGGCCTAGGGTACGGTATTGGGGCAAACAGCGGTATTTTAAATCAAATGCCACAGTTTGTATCTCTGATTTTTGGCGGATCAGGCATTGTTCCAGCGGCGCTGGTGGCGATCTTTTTAAATATCTTGCTTCCTCAGGATGACAAGTAAAAAAGGAACAAAAACGGTTCGGATTTTTTTCTGAAACCGTTTTTTTATGCCAGAAAAACCAGTCTGACAAAAGAGAGAAAAAATGATATAATAATGGACAGAAAATAAAGATGGGAAACATTTAAATGACAGGACGGAAAGGAGAAAAATTGTGCTGACAGTAAACAATTACGTGCGTGCGGCAACTATAGAAGAGGCATATGAACTGAACCAAAAAAAGTCCAACCGAGTGATGGGCGGTATGCTTTGGCTGAGGATGGGGTCCCGCCCTATTCAAACAATGATTGATCTTTCGGATTTGGGGCTTGACACCATAGAAGAGACAGACCTGGCGTTTTCTATTGGCGCCATGGTGAGCCTTCGTATGTTGGAGACCCATTCCGGCTTGGACTTATATACCAAAGGCGCTGTGAAGGAAAGTCTTCGTCACATTGTAGGGGTGCAGTTTAGAAATCTTGCTACAGTAGGGGGAAGTATTTTTTCCCGCTTTGGATTTTCCGATGTGACAACGATGTTTTTGGCTATGGAGACTGAGGTGGAGTTATTTCATAAAGGGCGGATGCCTTTGGCAGATTTTTTGAACACACCGCGGGACAGGGACATTCTTTTACGTCTTATTGTAAAAAAGACGCCGGGGAATTTTGTGTATCTGTCCCAACGCATGACAAAAACTGATTTTCCAATTTTAACCTGTGCTGTATCGGACTTAGGCGGTGTGAGAGCCTGCGTGGGCGCAAGACCTGGAATTGCTCAGATGGTGACAGACGAAAGGGGATGTTTCTCTCAGGGAATTACGCAAAAGTCTGCGCAGGAGTTTGGAAGGTATGTAAAAGACGGTTTGGTATTTCAGTCAAACATGCGGGCAAGTGGGCAGTACAGAGGGCATTTGGCGGAAGTATTGGTAAAACGCGCCTGTCTGATGTTGGGAGGACAAAACAATGAGGGTTGAGATTGAAGTAAACGGCGTATGGGTCAAGGAAGAGGCAGAGGCAGGCATGACGCTTTATCAGTTTCTCCGCGACCATAACTGCGCAAGTGTAAAATGTGGCTGTGAAACGGCAAACTGCGGATTGTGTACGGTATTTATGAACGAGAAACCGGTACTATCCTGCGCGGTTTTAATAGGCAGAGCAAATAAAGCAAGAATTACAACGTTGGAAGGCTTACAGAAGGAGGCGGAGGAACTGGGCGCCTTTGTGGCAGATCAAGGGGCAGAGCAATGTGGGTTTTGCAATCCTGGATTTTTGATGAACACTATCGCGTTATTTCGTGAGATTCCATCACCGACCAAAGAGGAGATCAAAGAATATCTGTCCGGCAATCTCTGCCGCTGCTCTGGATATGAGGGGCAGATGCGGGCGATTTTAACGTATTTAGGCAAGAAGGAGGAGGGGAAAGGGTGAAAGACAGCACAAAATTTCGTGTCGTATCAAAAGGCGTAAGAAAAAAAGATGCTATGGCGCTGGTGACAGGAAAGCCGGTTTTTATGGATGATTTGGCGCCAAAAGACTGCTTGATTGTGAAGCTTCTCAGAAGCCCTCACGCCTTTGCCTATGTTGAGGAGATTGATACGGCCACAGCGCGGAAGGTGCCTGGGATTGAGGCGATTTTTACATGGCAGGATGTGCCGAACAACCGCTTTACCAACGCTGGACAGACCTATCCAGAGCCTAGCCCTTATGACCGGTTGATTTTAGATAGAGTAGTCCGTTATGTGGGGGACCCTGTGGCGATTGTTGCAGGGAAGGATGAAAAAAGCGTTATGAAGGCCCTCAAGCTGATCAAAGTAACCTATCGGGTGATGGAGCCGGTGCTGGATTTTAAGAAAGCGAAGGACGCAGAGATTTTGGTCCATCCGGAGGAGGACTGGAAAGCCCTTTGTCCTGTGGGGGCGGACCGTTTGCGAAATTTAGTGGCAAGCGGGGAGGAGCAGTCAGGAGATTTAGAGGAAGCGTTTGGGCACTGTGATGTTATTTTAGAGAGAACATACCACACAAAAGCAAATCAACAGGCTATGATGGAGACCTTTCGGACCTGTTGTTTTATGGATTCCTACGGGAGACTCAATATTCTCAGCTCCACACAGATTGTCTTTCATGTCAGAAGAATTGTGGCTACAGCATTAGGCATTTCAAAGTCCAAAATTCGTGTGACAAAACCGAGAATCGGCGGCGGGTTTGGTGCAAAACAGACGGCAGTATCGGAAGTTTATCCAGCCTTTGTCACATGGATGACAAAAAAGCCGTCCAAACTGATTTTTACAAGGGAGGAATCCCAGATTGCCTCCTCCCCGCGGCATGAAATGGAAATTAAAGTGCGGGTAGGGGCGTCCCGAGACGGAATCATCCGTGCCATTGACATGTATACCCTTTCCAACAGCGGCGCATACAGCGAGCACGGCCCGACGACTGTTGGGTTATCTGGACATAAAGCCATTTCTCTTTACGGAAAGACGGAAGCCTTTCGGTTTTGCTATGATGTGGTCTATACCAATAAAATGGCTTCCGGTGCTTACCGGGGCTATGGCGCTACACAGGGATTTTTTGCTCTGGAATCAGCGGTCAATGAGCTGGCAGAAAAGCTTTCGATGGACCCGACAAAAATTCGCGAGTTAAATATGGTGCGGGAAGGTCAAAAGATGCCGGCTTACTATGGGGAGCAAAACAGCAGCTGCGCCTTAGACAGATGTTTGAAGCGGGCGAAAGAAATGATCGATTGGGAGAACAAATATCCGGCGCGGGATATGGGTAACGGCAAAGTACGCGGTGTGGGCGTCGCTATGTGTATGCAGGGATCAGGCATTTCCGGTGTGGACGTAGGCAGCGCTACTGTGCGTGTCAATGAAGACGGCATTTATACGCTGATGATTGGGTCGGCGGATATGGGGACAGGCTGTGACACAATTTTAGCGCAGATGGTGGCGGAATGCATGGAATGTAACGTGGAGGATGTGGTGGTCATGGAGGCGGACACAGATGCATCGCCTTATGACTCCGGTTCCTACGCTTCCAGCACGACCTATATTACAGGACAGGCAGTGGTGAAAGCCTGTGACCAGCTGAGGGAAGAAATTGAAAAAGCCGGCAGGGCACTTTTGGGTCTTGAGGCGGAGGACGTCGTGTTTGACGGAAAGCAGGTCTTATGTGAGACCACAGGAAAAAGCGTGGCGTTAAGAGAGATTGTCACATGGACTATGGCCGGTCACGGTGGATTTTTGCAGGCGACAAAAAGCCATACGTCGCCGGTATCACCGCCTCCGTTTATGGTGGGGATGGCAGAGGTTGAGGTGGACAAGGAGACGGGACAGATTGACCTGATTGACTACGCCGCTGTAGTAGACTGCGGCACACCAGTCAACATTAATTTAGCTAGGGTACAGGCAGAAGGCGGCATTGTTCAGGGCATTGGCATGGCGTTATATGAAGATGTACAATATGATAACAGCGGCGTTATGCTGAATAACTCTCTGATGCAGTACAAAATTCCAGCAAGAGCAGATCTCTGTCCAATCAGGGTGGAATTTGAGCCAAGTTTTGAGCCGTCAGGGCCTTTTGGCGCAAAATCTATTGGGGAGGTTGTCATCAATACACCGTCTCCAGCCATTGCCGCGGCAGTGCGGCAAGCGGCTGGTGTTTGGATTAGAGACCTTCCGATTACGCCGGAAAAGATCGTGATGGAGCCCCAAACCTATGAAGATTAATTTTATTTTGCTGGCGGCTGGAAACAGCCGCCGGTTTGGAAGCAATAAACTTTTATACCCTATAGACGGCAAAGCTATGGTGGATTTTAGTTTGGAGACAATCTGCACAGCGGCAGAGTTTTTCAGGCAAAAAGGCGACGATGTTTTGGTCATTGTCGTTGTACAAAAAGAGGCAGTGGGAAAAAGGGCAGAGAAACAAAAGGCGCGGTATCCCTTTATCCATACTATTTTTAGTCCCAAAAGTTTTTATGGCATCAATTATTCTATAAGCGCCGGCATAGAAGAAGCAGAAAAACAGCGGCCCGGAGGGGAATGGTTTGTTTTTTCTGTGGCAGATGAGCCTGATTTGACATGGCAGTCGGTGGTGCGGCTTTTGCAGTCTACGCTCATGTCAGGCAAAAAAATCGGCAGGCTATGGGCTGATGGCGTTTCTGGAAATCCGGTGGTGTTCCACCGGTCTTTTTTATCAGAACTTAAGGGATTACAGAGGGATCAGGGCGGAAAAGCGGTTATGAACCGCCATCTGGACCAGTGCTATGATTGTCCTGCGGCAAAAGAAGAGTTATGGGACATTGATAGGACAGTGGATCTCAAAAAAAGAAAAGGTTTGGAAAAGACAAGACAGGAGGGAGAAAGGATGGATTTATTGTGCGTGGGGGAGATGCTCGTTGACTTTACCCCTGGGTCAGAGAAGGACAGCTTTATTTTCAATCCAGGCGGAGCGCCGGCAAACGTTGCCATTGCGGCGGCAAGAAATGGTGTGAAGGTAGGGTTTATCGGCGCGATGGGCGACGATGATTTTGGAAGAAGGCTTGTAGGGACACTGTTGGAAAACCACGTGGAGTTTTTAGGGCCGCCTTTGACAAAGGAGGCCAAAACAACGCTGGCCTTTGTGACCGTGGCAGAGGACGGGGAGCGCTCCTTTACCTTTATGAGAGAACCAGGGGCAGATACCAGGCTGAAAGCGGAGGATATTTCTGTAGAAGCGATAGACAGAGCGGCGATCATCCACGGCGGCTCTGTCAGCATGACAGAACGTCCTAGCAGAGACGCCACAATATATGCTTTAAAAACAGGGCTTGAGAGAGAAAAACTGGTAAGTTTTGACGTCAACTACAGGGAGGCCTTTTGGACAAAAGAAGCGTGCTGGGCACAGATAAAGCAAGTACTGCCCTATGTAGATCTATTAAAAATTTCTCAGGAGGAAGCGGAGCTTTTTGGCGGAGAGGAACAGATTTTTCCGTGGATGGAACAGTTTGGAATTTCTGTGACAGTGGAGACATTGGGAAGAAATGGGGCGCGGGTTTACTTTCAGAAAAAATGTTGGGATGTGGCTGGTTTTTCTGTCCGGCAAGTGGATGCTACAGGTGCTGGGGATGGGTTTTGGGGCGGCTTTTTGTCCAGCCTGCTTCAACAGCATGTGGGGAGAAAAGAGGATCTCACGGTAAATAAGGTGGAAGAGGCACTGCGGTATGGAAATGCTGCTGGCGCTCTGTGCGTCCAGAAAAAAGGCGGCATCCCTGGAATGCCTTACAGAGAGGATATGATACGATTTCTTGCAGGAGGCAGCGCGGATGATACAAAATGAGAAAGAAAGTTATTACCTGGAGGGATTTCAAAAACTATATCGGATGAGCGGTGGCGTAGGAGAAGTTCTGATCCGCGGGCAGTGGCAGTGGGAAAAAGTGGATGAAGGGAAGCTGGATCTTAAAGAGGCGAAAGAAATTCGTCGGTTGGATTTGGAGTATATGGAAGCAGTGTGGCTGTGGGAAGCTGTGTTTGGTATCAATCCCTATCAGTTTTCTTTGAATCTCTGCTGTCGATTCCAGTCGTCTCAAACGGCTGTGGATAGAGACGACTTTGAGGTTGTGGAGGAATACAGCGAGGGGAAAGAAAAGAGAATGTTAGTCCGGTGCCGGCGCTGCGGCGCGTTATTTTTCCGCCAGGATCGGGAAGTAGGGCAGAGACAACTATCTGTCTATTATCAGGTGGATCAGAAAGAGCAGGCAAGGTATTTTCATCGCACGCTGGATCAAACTTCCCTGATGGTTCATGCAAGATGCCCTTTTCTTTTGTTTCTCCGCCAGAAAGGGAAGGCTGTCATACCGCCGTTAAGAAAAATACAGATTCCAGCAGATCATCGCCCTGAAAAAGAGCGGGAAGAAGAGGCGAGAACACTTTTGGACTGCATGAACCGCGCCTATGCTTTTGCAAAAAAGATGCATGAAGGGCAGGTTGACCGCGGGGGAAAGCCTTATATTTTACATCCCTGTACAGTACGGCTGATTCTTGCACCGAAACCATATGACGTCTCTTCTGATGTGGAGCACACCGTTGTCACTTATACCCATGTGTTTCAGATTAAGCTTGCCATTGTGGCCTACCTTCATGATGTGATTGAGGATACAAAGGCGACCTATCTGGATTTAGCCAATGAAGTGAACATTCCAGCGGACTGTCTGGAGGCGATCCATCTTTTGACAAAGGAACAAGGACAAACCTATCAGCAGTATTTAGAAAAGATTAGACAAAATGAGTTGGCACGTCTTGTCAAAATAGCGGATCTCATTCATAATAGCGACTGGACAAGACTGAAAAAGATAACCCAAAGGGACAAAAAACGAATGGAGAAGTATGGAAAATCTATTGCATATTTACAAGGGGCAGAGATAGATTTTGGGGATATGGCTGCAACAGGAAATGATTGCGAAAAGGCTGTAGATGCGATATAATCAGGGGCGACAGAAACCAACGGGGAGGAATTGACAAAATGAACAACAAAAATATTACGGAAGCCTTTCACTTTCTTTTGCCTACAAAAATCGTTTATGGTCCTGGCTGTCTGAAAGATGTGACAGCACAGCTGCAGGCCATTGGCGGGAAACGTCCGATTCTTGTGACAGACAAAGGAGTACAAAAAGCAGGGATTGCGGCTCAGGTGACAGACCAACTGGATCAGGCAGGTATTTCCTATGTCATTTATGACGGTGTGGAGGCAAATCCAAAGGATATCAATGTGGAGGAAGCCGCAGGCATTGCGAGAGAGTTTGGTGCAGATTCTATTATCGCTGTTGGAGGCGGAAGTCCTATTGACTGCGCAAAGTCTGTAGGTGTTTTGATGGCTCATGACGGTGATAAGATTAAAAAGTATGAGGGAAAGACGGCTGCCACAGAGCCTCTGCCGCCGTTTATTACCATACCGACCACATCCGGCACCGGCAGTGAACTGACATTTTCTTCCGTGATTACCGACACCCTAAACAAATATAAAATGACAATCAAAAGCCCTTATACAGCGGCAAAGGTTGCAATCTGCGATCCTCTTTTGACTCTGTCAGTACCGGCTCATGTGACCGCTGCCACAGGGGTGGATGCACTGACCCATGCTATAGAGGCCTACACTGCCAACTGTTCTGAGCCTGTCAGTGACGCAGTGGCTTTATATGCCATTGAACTGATCTATGAAAACTTAGTGGAGGCGGTAAATAACGGCTCTAATTTAGAGGCAAGAAGCGCAATGCTTATGGGCAGTATGCTTGCGGGCATTGCTTTCAGCCATTCTGACGTGGCGTCGGTACACTGTGTCGCAGAATCTTTGGGCGGTGTCTATGATCTGCCGCACGGCGTATGCAACGCTATTTTCCTTCCTTATGTGATGGAGTACAACATGACCTATTGTGAAGAGAAGTATGCTAGAGTGGCAAGGGCTATGGGGCTTTCTTTCCAGTCGCCGCAGGAGGGTGCAAAATTAGCGGTAGAGGCGGTCAAGAAACTTTGTAAAGATGTCAAACTGCCGCCATTTCGGTCTTTGAATGTCAATACAGAAGAATTCGACCGTATTGCGGAAATGTCTGTAAAAAATATTTCCACAGAGAGCAATCCGCGGCCGATGACAAAAGAGGACTATCTGGTGGTGTTGAAAAACGCCTATGAGGCAAACTAAGAGTAAAAACCACAGCTAATGTTAGCTGTGGTTTTTTTCGTTGGATATGGATGCTTTATAGATTCCATAGACAATGCAGCATGCGCCTACAATATAGATAGGGGAGAAAGGTTCCCCTAAAAAGATGGCGCCGGCCAAAATGCTGACCACTGTCGTCAAGGTAGAAAAAAGAGCGGAAACAGAAGCAGGCAAACCATTTAAAGAGTAGTTGACAAGGCCGAAAGCAGCGCAGGAACAGAAAGCGCCTAAAAATATAATCGCCATACAGTAATCCCTGTGGACAAAGGGTTGTGCTAAAGACAGTAGGTCTCCATTATTGGCAAAAAGTGCCGTTATGGTAAAGGAAAGAGCGCCCAGGCCCATCATGCTGTACGTTCGCTCAAAAGCAGTAAACTGATCTTTCACGATACGGTTTCCAATGCGGAAAAGACCAGCTGTTATACAGGCACCGGCAAGAAAAACAAAGCCAATGGCGTTCACTGCCGCATCTGACTGACCGCTTATGGCAATGATCCCCACACCGAACACTGGAAGAAGGCTGAAAAGCTGACTTTTTTTTGACGGGTATTCCTTTAAAATGAAGGCGCCTAAGAGCATTGTCATGATAGGGCTGAGGGCATTATTCAAACCGGCATAGGTGCTGTTGGTATAGCGGATGCCATAGTTTTCAAAAATCAAGTTTAAGATGGGGGAACATAGACTTAAAAGCAGCAGTTTCCCCATAGGTTTTCCTTTGAAATTTACATTAAATTTACCGGACAGCAGACAGAGATTCATGACAAAAAACGCAAGAAGAAACCGGTCCGCCAAAAGAACAAGTGGCTCTGCGTACTGTAATCCTATTCGGGAGGCCATGAAACTAAATCCCCAAATTGTTTGGCCTAGAATTACAGCGGAATATAGGAGGATCGATGTTCTGTTGATTTTTCTCGCCTGTGGAACCGACATTGCGTGAAACACTGTTTTTCCAACTGTCTGTACTTTTGCCACACAAATCACCTCTTTCTGACAGAGATTGTAACGCGGTTTCCTTTTCTTGTAAAATGTTATTTTTATTGATATAATATAAAGTATACTTTATATTTGAAGGGGAATTTTATGACCAATTTAGAGATTGAGGCTTTTTTGGAGATTGTCCGCTGCGGCAACATCTCAAAAGCGGCGGAAAGCTTGTTTGTGACACAACCGGCTTTGAGCCGACGGATTCGGACGCTGGAAGGGGAGTTAGGTTATTCCTTGTTTTACAGAAAAAGAGGAATTCAAAGCATTGAATTGACCCAGTCAGGAAGGCTTTTTATTGATTTGGCTCAGCGCTATCAGTCCCTTTGGTCGGATATGCAGTCACTGCACAATGCTACGCCGAAAGCGCTGTTCCGTGTCTCTTCTATTGACAGTGTAGGTACCTATATTTTTCCTGAGGTGTATCAGTCCTTTGCGGAGCACTATCCTAATATTAAGCTTCAGCTTTGGGATTATGATACCAACTTAGCCTATAACCATATGGAGGCTGGGCTTTTGGATTTGGCCTTTTCCTCGGATTTCAGATATAGCAGAAAGGTAAAAACGTTGCCTGCCTTTGCAGAGCCTATGTGTTTTCTCTGCTCTTCACAAGCGGACTATCCTTCCACGGTGCATCCGTCCATGCTGGAAGCGGAAAGCGAGGTGCTGGTGCGCTGGTCACCGGAATATCTCACGTGGCATACAAGATGGTTTCCGTCGGAGAGAAGGCCAAAAATATTTTTGGAAAAAATGTCTTTGTTGGAGCATTTTCTTTCCCGAGAAAGAAATTGGGCCATTGTCCCTGCAAGCGCCGCAGCAGCGCTGAAACAGAAATCTCAAATTCAGATGCGCCAACTGCTGGACGGACCGCCTAAGCGGACCAACAGATATATTCATATTCCAGGACAAAAACAGGAACAGGTGGAACTATTTTTGTCCAGTCTGAAAGACTATCTTTTGACGGTGACGGAATATCCTTTGGAGATTTTTTTATAGCGAAGAAAATAAAAAAACGCAAAAGAGGGAGCGGTCCAATAAAACATATTGTTTTCGGGAAACGGCATGAGTAATCATGCCGCTTTTCCGTTCATAATGTCATAGAGTAAATTGGCAGGGAGTATGCCGATGTAGTTGTAGCTGATGTCCACTGGTCTTGTCTGATGTATAAACATATACAGCATTTGAAAACGGGCTTCGGAGGGCTTTCCGTTGACCATATCCTCATAAATACGCTTAAACAACCTATCCAGCTCAGCCAGACGGTTTTCAGACTTCTGCAAAGTTCGCTTCATAGCAGAAAACTCTTTCTTTGCTTCGGCACTTCGCTTGGAACCTAATGCTCTTTTTCACCACAATCGGCACAGTATATAATACCGGAAAACATATTGGTCTTGCCTTTCGGGTAGGTCTGCGTTTGTTCTTGCGAAGTTCCTGCACACGATAATCGCTTCCTGGGTGTTCTCGAAACTCTTCCATTGTTCGGGAGTGTTTTCGAGTTTCTTTTTGCTCTTATACGACAGCTTGCGTGTTTTGAAGTTAACCATGTGACCAAGATATTCCTGCTTTTCCAGTATGCCATTGATGGTGCGTGGTGCCCAATTGTAAGGGTTATCAGGTGTCCTTGCCGGAGTATTTCGTCCCATCTTCATCCAATGAACCATAGGACAATCCACCTTTCATTCTATCAGCTTCTTGGCGATCTGCGACGGACCATAGCCTTCCATGCACCAAGCGAATATCTGACGGACAACGGCTGCGGCCTCATTATCCACAATCCAATGTCTTTTTGGATTGTCGGGGTCTTTCATGTAGCCGTAGGGCGAGTTGGTGGTCAGATACTCACTGGATTCGCCTTTCTGCTTCATGGATGCCTTGACCTTTTTACTGCTGTCCTTGACATAGAACTCGTTGATAATATTCAAAAACGGAGTAAAATCTTTGTCCTGCTGATTGGCACTGTCCACAGCAATGAATCGGACATCGTGTTCAGGGAAAAGGATATCAGTGTAGATACCGACTTTATCATCCTTTACAAGTTCAATCATGCGCTGCCAGTCGGCTCTGTTAAAGTTTGCATTGGAGTACCCATCGTCTACGAAAAACTTGATATTACGAAAATTTTGCTCTTTAGCGTATTTCTTGAGAACCGCCTTTTGATTGACAATGCCGCTGCTTCTGTGAAATCAGAACAGAAGCAGGGTTTGGGGAAGGCGCTTCCCAACAAGATTCCATGAGGGGCAAAATGAGCGATAGGCGAAATTTGGACTCATGGTAGAATCTAGCTTTTCGTTATCCAGCCTTTTCGCTTTCGCCGATTTTTCAAGTTCACGCTTACGGAGCTGAACCGTGTTTGGAAAAATGGCAAAACAAACAGAGCCAATTACACGAAACATCAGAAATCAGCTGTAGTATAGCTCTTGCTTCAAAGTGATGTTCTATGTAATCGGCTCTGCTATGTACAAAACCGCTGTGATCTCCATTATTGCGGGGATAAAAATTGCAATGGTTTATTTTTTGTTCGTTAATGCTTATATAACTTCGTAATGAGTAAGCCTGCACCAAGAACTACAACAGATACAGCAAGCCATATCCAGCTGGTGCGGCCCTGCGCGGTATTACCTGTGCCGTTCATATTTGGATTGAAATTACCACTAGATCTTTGTGCATTATCACTGGAAGGACGGTTGTTGTTTGCCGCCCCATCAGCACTGCCAGAATCCTCCGAAGATTTTGTTTCTGCTTCGTTGAAAGATTGAGCGGGGGAACCATCACGGGATGCTTCTGGAATTGCAACATCAGGGGCAGCTTGTATTTGTGCAGTATCTGTTCCACCCGATATGGCAGGTGTTTCTCCATTCTGCGGCATACCCGGCATCTGGTGTTTTTCGTTTCCTTCTTTTCCCATTCCTCCGTTCATGGCGCCCATATCTGTCAAAATGATTGACGAAGCGTCTGCATATTCCATCTTTTCGGCTGTTTCACCAGTTTCTAACTGCGTCGAAATACTTTGACTGCGCAGGCTGCAAAACTTCTGCAAGGTATCCACACCTGTTTCAAATTCTTCATAAGTGTAGAAAGCTGTCGGATCTTTTTCTACATAGGACTGAATCAAGTTGTAGGTGTTGCCGATGATCCCCTGTATATCCACCGCACTCAAAAATTCTGAAAAATACTGATGGTACAGATTAGTGTAGCTTTCGTCGGACAATATCCAGCTCCACATCGGACGATCCTCGCCGGAGCCGTTGGACACCGGACGGTCGATGGGTGTATTGACAGTACCGCTGGCATCCGATGCTGTAAAGGTGCCAAAGGCAAGGTTGTAGTCCCATGGAATCATTGCCAGTTGGCCATTCTCCTCGTAGAGGTAATAATTGTGAACCATTATGCCGGTGTAGCTGTCGTCATTGCAGACATAGTTATGCACAACAAAGTAGCGGAGTACCTGTTCGATGTCTACGACCGACTCGATGTCTTCCCAGTTTGATAGCTTTTTAAGCGATTCAACCAGCCGTTTCTGGTCGCTTTTGGCGATTTTGGTCTTAGCGCTTTCCCAGATGTTGGAATAGCTGCCCAAATCGTCATCAATATATTGCAGCTTGACTTCGGAGGAGCTGCCAAAACCAAATCCGCCATCGCCGAACATCTCGGAAGGGTCGAAGTCCTCAGGCGGTTGAAAGGAATCGCTGCCTAAATCGCCGATTGTTTCAGCACCTTCCTTCTGCAGCGGCAGTGAGCCCGGCATCCCGTTTCCAAATATCTTGGATGGATCAAAATTCCCCATATCCGGCATTCCCGATTGAAATTGGGAGGAATCATCCGTCGGATACTCATTCGTTTTAACCTCGTCCATATCAAAGTCTTTGCCGTTTCCACGACCGCCGCCAAAGTTCAGGCTGTCCGGCTTATAAAGCTCTCCGTAATCGTAGCCGTAATTGCGCTCCAGAAAGCTTTCCTCCACACCTTCCACCGCCAGATACAAACCCCAGTCTTCTCCGTTGACGGTGATATAGACATAGCTGCATAATGGAGCCGCCACACCAAATTCATTCATCATAGTGTAGGTCAGATAGTCTTTCATCATGGTGGAATCCTGAATCAAATTGTTGAGACTCAGTTTATCCAGACCATGATAAGTGATAGAGTTGTCGTACTGATCGAACTCAATCTTAAAGCTGTACCGTTCGCTGTCCATAGATGCAACCGTGGATAGGGAAGTGTTGCCCTTGGCACGAATGCCCACATTTTTATAGGATTCACCATCAATCACCACAGCCGCAGTATAGTATTCCTCGCTGGTAGCGTTATCGATCAATTCATCCCAATCGTCCATGACAATATCAATGGTATGCACCCTTGTATTGTCAAAAAGGCGGTTTTCATATCCCGTGGTATGTTCCATCGCCTCAAGGCCAAGGTTGTTTCCATCCATAAACAGAATGGTAACGATCAATATTAAGGCTGTGACAGTCCAAGCTATTTTGTCAAAATGTTTACTTCCAGACATATGCCTTACCCCATATAATCGCCGTTATAAGAGACGATCACTGCGCTGTTCACACCAGACATTTCAGACAGGGTATTGATAAAATTGGTATCATCCTCTTTCAAACGAACCTCGATATTCATTTCGATCGCACCCTTTACGGCAGATTTGCTCTTGACAGTGCAGCGGGTTACATTTTTTGCAAGGAACTCCCCAGCTTTTACTTCCGCATCATGGTTTGTACAATTGAGTACGACCATATAGGGATGTGTGTGTGACTTTTGATTTACAAATACCAGCAGGATCAATCCGATGCAAACGCTGCCAACGATTGCAAGTGGGATCATACCTGCCGCAAGGATGATGCCTGCGCCGATTGCCCAGAACAGGAACGCAATGTCCAAAGGATCTTTGATGGCGGTACGGAAACGGACGATAGACAGCGCACCGACCATACCAAGGGACAGAACGACGTTGGAAGTTACGGCGAGAATGACGATGGATGTAATCATGGTCAAAGCAATTAGCGTAGTACCGAAGCCTGCGGAATACATCACACCGCGATAGGTTTTCTTGTAGATGAGAAAGATGAAAAGACCGATGCCGAAGGACAGCACAATGGTCAGCAGCATATCCAGTATGCTGATTGAAGATACGTTTTCCAGAAAACTGGACTTAAAAATATCATTGAAAGTCATTGTTTGAATTACTCCTTTATTTTTTATATTATTTCTCAGTCATACATACGGCTGGCGGCATATTTTGAAAACGCTGCACAGCGCCTGCTGCCAAGCTGTACGGCATCCCGAATGACATCGGGAAGATAGTTGTCCCATTTTACCTCAAGGATGCAGGGAGAATCCTGAATCGGGATAGTCACGCAATTTGGATTCAAAAAATCTCTGCAGCTCATCCCAGTGCGGATTTCATAATCCAGTGTGACACGGACATTACCGGGCGCAAACACAAAGGGCTCACGGATATAATCTACAATAACCTTAGCCTTTAGCCGTTCATTACAGATGCGGGTATAAAAGCCAAGAATGACTTCATTGGCGCTATGAGACATCCACTCCACATCGCCGTCAGCAATCGCCTGCGCCTGCTCAGGTGTTAAAGACGCTGTATTTTTGTAACCAAGCCCTATATGCTTAAACTTCCGCTCCAAATGAACGGTGGACGGATCGTTGTTATACAGACGGATACGATACTTTTCACGGCTGATTACCCCGTCTAATTTATCACGCAGAGCCTTATCATTTGGTGTATCAAAATACAAACTGCGTATTTCATATTGTCCGTTCACAGCATGACGATCCGGTTTCATTACCGCTCGTAGCCTCTGTCGCAGGATCAGCATATCGTGATTACTGATTTCATGTTTTACTTCATGCCTAAATTGCAACAGGTATCATCTCCTTTCTACGATCCATTATAAGAAATGAACCTAAGAATTACATAAGAAAAACCTCCCCGTATGTGAATAAATACGGGAAGGTTTTTGAACATTTGGTGTGTTCTATAAAGTGGCAGTAAAACGGATTCTGTCGGCAGAAGGATATTTTGCTGTCAGTTTCCCTCCAAAATTCTCGCAGACAGCACGAGCAGCGGAAAGGCCGATCCCATAACCGAAAGAATCACCGCTCTGTGTTCGTGCAAAGTCCCCACGATAAAATCGTTCAAACAGCCGCTCAGGGTCTACCTCATGGGATGGGTCACAAGTATTTTCTTCAACGATTTGAACGTGTCTGCTATGTTTTTTCAGTGTCAGATCGATCGTTCCATTCTCAGGGGTATATTTGACTGCATTATCTAAAAGGAGTGCCAGCATTTGCCGAAAACTTTCCTTGTTTGTCTGTATGATAACCTCCGGTTCAATTTGTACACGGAAAGAAAGATTGCGAGTCAGTGCAATATCTTGATAAGCAGAGAGCAGTTCGTTTGCCAATAAACTGATATTCACTGTTTCCATTTGCAGAGGAATCGCTTCATCCAGTTTCGCAAGAGTCAGCAGATTTGACATCAACATATTCAGTCGTTTGGTCTGTGTACGGATATGCACATTGTACTTGTTCTCACCGTGGATCAGTGCCATTGTATCATTATTAGACTGAATAATCGCAAGAGGCGTTTTCATTTCATGTCCGGCATTGGTGATGAATTGCTTTTGTTTTTCCATTCCAGCAAGAACGGGACGGATCACTTTTCCAGAAAGTAAAATAACGATCCCCAAAAGAATCAGCCAGCAAAGCACTGCTATGATACCGGAAACAAATAACACCATGTAGAAATTTTCTCTTTGCCCCGATATATCCATAAAAAATATAAGCTGGTTTGGCCCAAGCTGTTTTACAGCAAATTTATATCCATCTATTCGCCCGGACTCTTTCCCAGACTTCCAAACCGTCAAAGCGTATTCCCTGGCGGTTTCAATATCAATGGAAGATATTTGATCTATATTGACATCTATGATGTTGCCATCCGCATCACTTTGGACAATAAAAAATCGTGAAGAACGCATCCTGTCCATATCCAATGGGGGAACAAAGGGAGGTGGACGGTCAAAATCCATCTTGTGAAAAGCGCCATCAGCATCTACCAGCGTTTCCAGTACCGAATCAGACTGGCGCTCTAACATTACCCAGTTCAGCCCGTTTATGGCAAGTACGATGAATGCTAAAAGACCAGTCACTGCCATCATTGTAAAAATGATAAATCGTCGCTTTAATATTTTTGTCATGACCGATACTCCAATTTATAACCGACATTCCTTTTTGAAATGATCTCCACTTTAGAGTTCAGCACAGATAACCGTTTCCGCAAATAGGAGATATACAGCCATACACTGTTTATATCCGTTTCAGCATCATATCCCCATGCTTTTATCAGCAGATTTTCTGATGACAGATACATCGTGTGATTGAGCATAAGCTGCTCTATCAGACGATATTCCTGTTTTGGCAATGGAAAAGACATCTTTCCCACGCTGATTGTGCCAGACTGCATATTCAAAGTCAAATCTCCAAACTGTATTAAATCCGGATGAAATTCTTCCCGCCGTCTCAGCATTGCACGTATTCGAGCAATCAGTTCGCCCATGTCAAAGGGTTTGGGAAGGTAATCGTCTGCACCGATATCTAAGCCACGGATGCGATCTTCCACCTGTGTCTTTGCGGTCAAGAGCAGTATCGGAGTTCTGCATCCGTTTCTGCGGAGCGCGGAGAGCACTTCCAAACCGTCCCGCTTCGGCATCATAATATCAAGAATAATGCCGTCATATTCGAAGGACATGGCGTAATCATAGGCATCGGCACCGTCATATACGGCATCCACAATGTATTTGTGGTATGTAAGATAATCTACAACAGCTTCAGACAAAGCTGGTTCATCTTCAGCATATAAAAGTTTCATGGCAATCTCCTTTAAGCAGAATTTATTATAATTATAACACGCAAATGTGACGATTTCTTCAACGCTGTGTGTAAAGGTACAAAAATACAATATAATTATATAACTTGAACCTTAGATATACATAGGAAAATTCTAAAAAACATCTCGAAAGCGCAGGGGAATTTCGTTCCCCTCCACAAGGTAGATTAGGCATTCATCTGTGTCCTTATATCTTATATTTTTTCCATAAATCATTTCGCAGAGGATACTGTTCATCGTTCCGCCCCATGCCATCTGGTCAGCTGCTTTCATGTCCTCTGTCACGCTCTCAGCCACTTTCATTTGCTCAATGATAAGTTCAAGGCGGGTCCGAGCCTATTCATTCAAATTTGCCAGATACGTCCACAGTTTACCGTTAAGGCACAGGTCATTGAAGCGGATGGGGTTATGTTCTTTGATGTAATCTCTGTGCATCCGTCCCCAACAACCAATAGGTCTGTTTTCCTCTGGTAAGCGAATATTTGGAATATAGTAATCACCGCAACGAATATAAGTAAGTTCCTGCATTATTTGTTCCTCCAATCATAGTATGAAAATTCTTTAAAGATAGAAAAAGGCGATACCTGGTTGTGAAAACCAAGTATCGCCAATTTTTCTTGTCGCACTCCTGTACGGCAGCTACCCTATGTCAGTAATGTTCTCATACTGTCTTATTGGAAGCTACCCGATTCCGCGTTTTTTATTTTATTTTTTCTGACCAGGGGACGGTTTTTTTGCTGCAATGAAGATCACCATACCTAGGAAAATAACGGCTATGGTCATCCAGATCATGTATACAGTTTGACCCTGAGCACGGAAGAGATCATGATATCCTTTCAGATAAATGACACCAACCAAAAGAGGAAGTACAAAGGTGAGGTATCCTCTGATCCACTGTGGGAAGCGTATACCATGACCGCTGTTTACCTCATGGATAAAGTTATCCCAGCCCCAACCGTTTTTATGTACACAAAACATCAGATAAATAGCACTTCCCAGAGGCATAATATTGCTGGAAACGAGGAAGTCCTCCAAGTCCATAATGTTGGTGCCTGCACCTAATGGCTGGAAGGATTTTAATACATTAAATCCTAAAATACATGGCAGGCTGAAAAGGATAATGACTACAGCATTTACAAGTACGGCTTTTTTACGGCTCCAGCCAAATAAATCGATGGCAAAGGAGATGATATTTTCGAAAACGCCGATAACTGTAGAGATTGCCGCGAAAGACAAAAACAGGAAAAACAATGCGCCCCAAATTCTGCCTCCTGCCATTTTGGCAAAAACAGTTGGCAGGGAAAGGAAGACTAAGCCTGGTCCGGCGCCGGGCTCGATGCCATAGGAAAAGCAGGCTGGAATGACAATTAAGCCAGCTGTGAGAGCGACAAAGGTGTCAAGAATAATGACATGAATTGCCTCTCCTGTAAGAGACCGGTCTTTATTCAAGTAGCTTCCAAAGATTGCCATACCACCCATGCCCACGCTGAGGGTAAAAAACGCCTGGCTCATGGCGGCAAAGATGACTGTGCCAATGCCCTGGTCCATCATTTTTTTGAAATCAGGGACCAAATAAAATTTCACACCTTCTGCGGCACCTTCCAGCATGACAGAATGAATGGCCAAAATCACCATTAAGCCTAACAGTCCCAACATCATTACTTTTGTCACTTTCTCCACGCCCTGCTGAAGACCGATGACACAGATGCCAAAACTAAGCAGTATGACGACGATAGTCCAGAAGAACATAACAGGCCAAGAGGATTGCATTGCCTGAAAACCAGCGCTGATTTGTTCCGGCCCCTGACCAGTAAACTCCCCGCGGGCAAGGCGGAGGCAGTAATAGAGCATCCAGCCGCCTACCATGGAATAAAACATAACTAAAAGATAGTTGCCGGCCATGCCGAAATAGCGGAAGTAGTGCCAACGGCTGCCTTTTGGCTCCAAAGTGTCAAAAGAAGTGGCGATACTCTTTTGACTGGCCCTGCCTACGGCAAACTCGCACACCATAAACGGAAGTCCCATAATAATTAAAAACAGCAGATAAATTAAAATGAAAGCGGCGCCGCCGTACATTCCTACCATGTACGGAAACTTCCATACATTGCCAAGACCAATGGCACATCCGGCCGATACCAGAATGAAGCCAAGCCTTGAGTTAAACTTTTCTCTTCTCATACCCTTCTCCCTCGCTTCATCCCCAATGAAAGGGGGATTGTTGAATTTTATTTAGCTATAGTGTATCATCAATTGTAAAATAAGTATATCGAATGTTTTTGATAAAACGATCAATTTTTTTGATACGGAGGAGAAAATGGACTTTAAATCGCTGAAAACTTTTCTGAAAGTGTCGGAATTACACAGTTTCTCTGCGGCGGCGGAAAAATTGGGGTATTCCCAATCGGCAGTTTCTACACAGATAGCTAACCTAGAAAAAGAGCTGAACACCACACTGTTTGATCGTATTGGGCATAAAATTTGTCTGACAGATCATGGATGGGAGTTTTTAAAATATGCAGCCAATGTCACTTTGCTGACAGAAGAAATGCAGGCAAAGTTTGCCGATGGGGCGGCGTATTACGGACAAATTCGCATTGCCATGGCACAGTCCCTTTGTACGTCTTTTTTTCCGGTCATTTTACCAAAATACTTGGCTTTATATCCACATACCAGGCTGATTTTAAAAACGGGGACAACATCAGATATGTTTCGGTGGCTGTCTCACAATGAGATTGACCTGATTTTTACGTTGGATGAAAAAATCTGTCGCTCGGAATATCAAGTGATTGAAGAGGAGCCGGAGCAGGTTTCTTTTTTTGCCGCCTGGGATCATCCCCTAAGTCAGAAGCCGGTGGTCACGTTAGCGGACATAAAACAATATCCAGTTTTTTTGACAGAGCAAAAAGTTAGCTACAGAAAGCTGTTGGATTCTAGGCTTTCGTTGCAAAATGAGGAGCTTCCAGCAGCAGTGGAGTTGGGGGATGTGGAAGTCATCCGTCAGCTAATTGAGCAAGGGGCGGGAATAGGTTTTCTGCCCCATATGGCAGTAAGAAACAGTGTGAGGGAAGGAAAGATTTGCCCCATTCGGTTGGATGGGTTTCCTCTGACCGTTTGGAAACAGTTGATTTATCACAAGGGAAAAGCGGTGACGCCGCCCATGGATGGATTGATCGATTTAATTCATGCGGAAGCAACACTGGAAACAAAATAAAAGAGAGGAAGGATTCTATTGAATAAAATTGCCACATTTGAGATCGGAAGCATTCGTCCGCCGTTTCATGCAAACAGTTTGCTTTTGCGGGTGACAGAAAACTGTACGTGGAACCGATGCCGGTTTTGCACGATTTATAAAGAGGGACGGTTTCATATGCGTCCTTTGGAGGAGGTAAAGAGGGATATTGAAGCCGCTGCGGATATCTATTGGCGTTTGATGGAGAAGGTAAATGATGCAGGGCAGATGGATATGGAGCGTATTAACGCGGAATTTCAGGCGCTGGAGACAGACCAGATGCGGGAGTGCTACGCTATGGTTTTTCGGTTCATAACCGCTGACGGCGGCAGGTCCTGTTTTCTTCAAGACGGAAATACGATGGCACTGAGGCCACAGATGTTGGGGGAGATTGTTAGATATTTGAAAGAAAAACTGCCAAGTCTTCAGCTGATTGCTACCTATGGCCGAGCGGACACGTTGGCAAATATCAGCGGGGATGACTTTTTTATGCTGAAAGATGCTGGTCTTACTATGCTTCACTCAGGGTTTGAGACAGGGTGTGATGAAGTTCTCTCCCTGCTAAACAAAGGGACGACCAGCGCCCAACAGATTGCAGCAGGGCAAAAAGCGAAGAAAGCCGGTATCCTCTTTAATGCGTTTTATATGCCTGGGTGCGGCGGGAAAAGTTTATCAGAAAAAAACGCGAAGGAGACTGCCCAAGTCATCAGTGCCATTCAGCCTGATTATGTGCGGATTCGTACCTTTGTGGTAAAGCCACATACGGAGATGTGGCAGGAGACTTTAGAGGGGCGTTTTTTAGAGTGCAGTGAAATCGAAAAAGTGGAGGAAATCCGGCAGATGATAGATCATATCGAAAACAGCGTCAGCCCTTATATCATCAGCGACCACATTGTGAACCTTTTACCTTACATCGAGGGAAGACTGCCGGAAAAAAAGGCGGATATTTTCCGGTATATCGACGGTTTTCTTTCTATGTCCAAAACGGAGCAGCGACGGTTTCAGGCGGCGAGACGGCTGTTTTTTGAGCCGGACTTTGATTTGCGCCATTTGGCAGGGGAGGAGCGAAAGGTGATTGATACCCTTGTCAGTACTGGTTATAACGACGAACAATGGGAAGAAATTATGCACAGATATCTAAGAAATTATATATAAATTTGATGCTGGAAAGTTACAGCATGCAACAGATACTAAAAAAAACGATAACACATACTATTTTTTATGTATTATCACTTTTCAAACGAATGTGTTATACTTTTTTTGTCAGTCTAAGTAGCAGTTTGATAGATAAATTTGCGTAAGGGGGACGAAACATGAGAGCTGTAATTATCGACGAGAAAGACAACGTCGCAGTGGTTGTTCAGGAAACACAAAAAGGCGATTGTCTGGAGACAGGCGCGGAAAAACTGACTGCCAATGAGTATATCAAAACTGGCCATAAAATTGCCAGATGTGACATCAAAAAAGGTGATCCTGTGATTAAATACGGCATTATCATTGGTGAGGCAAGTGCGGACATCAAAAAAGGTGATTGGGTTCATTGCCATAATGTGCTGGATACAACTGAAAAAATTTGTGACGCTTATGCAGCAGATTATCGTGCAAAAGTAAAGGAGGCGCAGGGCAAATGAAAACAGTAATGGGATATAGAAGAGCCGCTGGAAGATTTGGTATCCGCAATAATGTGATGGTAATCTCTTTGGTAGAATGTGCAAACGGCGCAGTTGATAAAATTGCTCATGCCTGCCACGTTCCATATATTACAATAGATACCGGCTGCGGTGAGTATAAAGATCAGGAGAACAGAACAAATCTTGGCCTGATCCGTGCGGGCCAACATCCAAATACATATGGCGTGCTTTTGGTAAGTCTCGGCTGTCAGTGGACAAAACCGGATTACATTGCCGCAGAAATTGAAAAGACAGGGACAAAAGTGTTCCACCTGTGTATTCAGGATGAATGCGGTGTGATGAACACAGTAGAAAAAGGAATTAAAATTGTAGAAGAGATGAAAGCGGAAGCTGCGGCAATGAAAAGAGAGGAATTCCCTATTTCTGATCTTGTCGTAAGTGTTTACTGCGGCGGAAGCGACTGGAGCAGCTCCCTTGCAGCTAACGGCACTACAGGTGAGGCGGTAGATCTCCTTGCTGACGACGGCGGTGCATTTGTCAGCTGCGGTGTAAGAGGAATGCCTGGAAACGAAAGTCATCTGATTAACTTAGCTGCGACACAGGAAGTTGGATTAAAGATATTAAACATTGTGGATGAGTATCGCCACGATGTATTCAAAATGACAGGTCAGTCCATTGCAGATGTAAACCCAACGCCTGGAAATAAAGCCCATGGTATGACAACACTTTGTGAGAAAGCTATCAGTAATTTAAAATTAACCGGCAGCAGAACAAAAGTGCAGGGTGTCTTGGAAGTAGGCGAGGAAATTCCAGGTCCAGGTCAATGGTTTTTGGATAACCGTCAGGGCGGAAATGATGTGTATGCAGCCACAGCTCTTGCTATGACAGGCGCGCACATCTGTCTATTTACGACAGGCCGTGGTACACCAGACGGCAATGCAGCATCTGTTGTGCTTAAAATAACAGGAAACCCTGATACTTGGAAGAGAATGGGCGAAGAAATGATGGACTTCAACGCTTCAAAAGTAATTACAGAGGGTATGTCTATTTCTGACTGCGGCAAGGAGCTGTATCAACTTCTTCTTGAAGTGGCAAACGGCAAACAGACAAAAGCGGAAGCGCTGGAAGATTACAGCTGGGCTACACCACCATTTGGCAAAATTTGATGAAATAAATTTTTGAAATCGAGGAATGCATATGGACAAAGGATTATATGAGAGCTATCTTAGGATACTGCGTTCCGAACTAGTACCGGCGCTAGGATGTACGGAACCGATTGCCGTAGCCTATGCGGCAGCAAGAGCTCGTAAGCTTCTTGGGGCTTTTCCTGAGAAAGTTGAAATGTATTGCAGCGGAAATATTATTAAAAATGTCAAAGGCGTCGTTGTACCAAATTCCAGTGGTCAGCGTGGGATTGAGACGGCGGCGTTATTGGGCGTCATTGGGGGCGACGAAAGTCGCAAGCTTGAAGTATTGGAAAGCGTGACAAAAGAGGATCAGGAAGAAGCCAAAAAGAAAAATGAAGCGGGACTATGCAAAGTATTTTTAGCAGAGGGCGTTGCGAATCTATACATCAGAGCGGTTGTATCTGCGGCAGGACACAGCGCGGAGGTTGTCATTGAGGATTACCACACAAATATTGTTCTGGAGAAAAAGGACGGGGAAGTGTTATTCCAGGCAAAAGAGCTGAAAAAGGCGGAAGCAGGGGAGACACCGCATATTTCAGAGGACAAAGCGCGGTTAGATGTGAAGGACATTCTTACCTTTGCAGATGAGTTAAATGTAGATGATGTCAAGGAAGTGTTTGATCGCCAGATTGCAATGAATACTGCCATTTCTCAAGAAGGACTGAAGCATCATTATGGTGCGGATGTGGGAAAGGTTATTTTAAAAAATTTTGGCAGCAGTGTGAGAGAACGGGCAAGAGCTGCTGCTGCTGCTGGAAGTGATGCAAGAATGGGCGGATGTTCCCTTCCAGTTGTCATTAACTCTGGAAGCGGAAACCAGGGAATGACCTGCTCTCTGCCTGTGATTGAATATGCCAAGGAATTAGGGGTATCCAGAGAAAAGCTGTACCGTGCTTTGGCGGTAAGTAATTTAATCTCCATTCACCAAAAGAAATATATTGGAAGCCTTTCGGCGTACTGCGGTGCAGTCAGCGCTGCCTGCGGCGCAGGTGCGGCGATTACCTATCTCTATGGCGGTACCTATGACGATATTTCACGGACCATTACAAACACCATCGCCAATGTTGGCGGTATTGTATGCGACGGGGCAAAATCTTCCTGTGCTGCAAAGATTGCAGCGTCTGTGGAAGCGGCAATTTTAGCGCATTTAATGAGTTTTGAAAAACGAGTATTTCAGCCTGGAGAAGGTCTTGTCCAGGAGGATGTGGAAGGCACAATTGAAAGCATCGGCCGTGTCGGTCGGGAAGGAATGAAATCCACAGACATTGAAATATTAAATATTATGATTGGCTGCTAATTAAATTTTTCATAATCTTTTCTCTCTCGAAACAGCAAAAAAGCTGTTTCTCATACAAAAAAAGCACACTGGAAAAACAGTGTGCTTTTTGTTTTATTCTTCTTCGTCCAAGTGACAAGAGTTTCGGATGGAGTTGATAAATGTCTGAGTGTAGGGACTTAACACTTTGTTGCTCTGTGTCAGGCAGTAAATTTCAACACAGTTTTCCTCTCCAGGAAGAGGAATGGACTTAAAATTAAAATGCTCGGAATGCCGCCATGGACAGGTGCTGATAAAAAATGCATCGGTGCTGTTGACAATAAAATGCTGTGCGATACTGTCTGTTGTAGAGATGATCTGTTTTGGAACGGAACGAAACAGGGAGCTTAGAAGTCCTGTTTCTTCTTCAAATAATTTATTAAATCCCTGATTTTCTTCAATAATGACATAAGGATAATCGGAGAGGGTGGATAAGTCTTTTTCTTTCAAAAGAGGATGGCCATCCCGCATGACAATACTCAGCCGGCTGCGGCCAAGAAACTGAGCGTCCAGTTTTTTGGAAGCAATAAATTTCAGCATAGATTTTTTTGTCAGTTTTGAGAGAAAAATAACGCCTAGATTAGATTCCCCTGTAGCTACGTCATCGATGACGTGGTACATAGACTCTTTTTTGAAACGGAAATAGATCGCCTTGTCCTTGGACTGTTCAAAGTTACATAAAAATGGCTGCGTCATAAAATAGCTGCGCATGGATGAGACGTTGAAATATAAAGGTTTCTCTGCTTTCCGATTGGCATAGATATCTTCAATAAAGTTTTTTTGATTTAAAAGAGATTGGGCATAGCTTAAAAACTCCTTGCCCTCGTTGGTAATTTCTACGCCCTTGGTTGTCCGGCGGAAAATACAGATATGGAGTTCTTGTTCCAATTGTTTCAGAGAGTTACTGATATTGGATTGATGGGTATAAAGATTTTGAGCTGCTTGATTGATGGACGAACACTTGGCAATCTCAATAATATATATAATTTGCTGAAGCGTCATAGAAGAAGTTCCCCCTTAAAGAAATTACAAAAAAATGTTTGGCTTTTTTCCAATAAACGCCCATGATGTCTATGCTCCTATTATAGTGCTTTTCCCAAGTATCGTCAAGACAGGAAGGCTATGGAAAGAACTGTGTATTATTTCAAGTAAGAAGAGAACAGAAAATGAATTTTAAAGTATTATTTGGATATAAAAAAAGAGGAGCGAAATCCTCCTCTTTTTTAAAAGTTATTTTAATTATGACGTTTTTCATAAAGAGCACGGCAGAGCATCATATCTGTTGTTACCATACAGTTGCGGGCGAAATTACCCATAAAGTCGATGGAGTGATCTGCGTCTGGTCCGGCAACCCCTTGATCTGGAGGGGTACAGACATTGTCTATTGCTAAATAAGCACCTTCCATAGCAATTCCAGCGGCAGAGCTCAATTTTAGTGCACAGGCAATCCTTGCGCCATCGCAGACAACGCCAAAAACATTGACGATGGTATTATTGATAGCCATGCTCACTTGTTCTTCTGTACCGCCCATAAGATAACAGCATCCGGCTGCAACGCCTTCGCTGGCTGCAACAACACAGGCGCACATAGCAGAGTGGCGGCCGATTCTGTTTTTGCCGTAAATTGTCATAAAAGCACTAAGAGCTACGGAACGAAGCATTTTTTCTTCGTCTATTCCCAGACAGTTCGCCATAGTATAGATTGGAAGTGTACAAGTAATCCCGGCGTTTCCGCTGGTTGCACAGCTCATCGCTGGAAGATCACATCCAGCCATCCGGGCTTCACTGCCGGCACAGGTTACGGCTTTGGATTTTTTGATAACGTCATTGCCGGCGCGTTGATACATACTTTTTCCTAAGCCAACACCCACTTTGCCATCCAGTGCGGCTTGGGCTAAGGCAAGATTTAAGTTGATGCCGTCTTTGATAAAGGCCAAGTCTTCGATCGGCACGTGAGAGACAAAATCGTAGAAGTCATGAAGTTTATATTGACTGATTGGATCGACAGATTCGTCTAAGGAGGCTACACGATCGAAATGGGTATCTAAGATCACATGGTCATTGGCAGCTTTATAAACCAGGTTGCTGTGGGTTTTGGCAACGATAGCACGGCCGACGCCGTTTTCGGTCTCAACAATTGCTTCATAATAAACGCCAATTTTTTCTGTTTCCCAATCAGGAATAATTACCACATTGTCAGTTTTCGCAAATGCCTCTGCCTTTTGTTCATCTTCTGGTGTGATGTTTTCCAACACTTCCATTTTGCGTCCTGCTTTGCCGGCGAAAGCACCTAGAGCAGCAGAAATTTTATTGCCCACAACGGTTGTGCCTGGAATGCCTACATCTGCGTTTTTAGAACACATGTCCTTATCTATAATGACAGTGATCTTTTTTGGGGTGCCGCCAACGGCATCTCGTGCTTCAGCAGCGGCAATACATATGCCAATAGGTCCGGTGCAGCCCAAGGCAGGCTGTAGTTCTGTTTGAAGAATCTTTAACAGTTGCTGATATTTTTCTGTCATCATAAAACTCCTCCTTAAAAATAGACTTGATTTTTGTACAATTGTATTTTATCATGAAAAAGGAACAAGTGGCTGACTATTTTATAGAATAATTATATAAAAATATGATTAGATGTTAAAAAAAATCCGTATAACCTCTGAGCGATTTTTATGATATAATAATACATATCTTCTAAATTTTTAAATATTTTTCCGGGCAATGCCGAGAAAAGAGTTTCTTTTCATCGTTGTCTGGAAGCTGCAATTGCAGTAAGATTAAATTCCAGAAAGGGGTAATTTGGAATGGGTCAATTAAAGTATGCAGTCATTGGAGCTGGAAGCGGCGGAACGAGTATGTCCGCGCAATTAAAGGCTAAGGGTTATGAAGTTCGGTTGATGGATATTAGAAAAGATCATATCGAAGCGTTAAAGAAACTGGATACGTTTCATGTGACCGGCAAGATGGAATGTGAAGCAAAGCCGGATATGATTACAACAGATCTCTATGAGGCCATTGACGGCGCAGATGTGATTATGATTGCAACAACAACAGACGCACACACACCGATTGCCAAACAGATTGCCGACAAAGTGACAAAGGACACCATCGTTGTTTTGACGCCTGGACATATTTTAGGCGCTATGAATTTTACAAGCGCTTTGAAGGAAGCCGGCTGCAAAGAACTTCCTCTGATTGGAGAATGCAGCGACTTGACATATGCCTGCCGTACAGTAGAGCCTGGACATATTTTACATACAGGGCTGAAAGCTAGCGTGAAGCTTGGAACAATTCCGTCAGCCAATGCCCAAAAAATTTTGGACATAATCGGGGATGCTTTCCCAATGCTTGTGCCAGCAAAAAATGTTTTGGAAAGTGGATTAAATGGTATGAATGCTTTGCTTCATCCAATTCCTTCTGTTATGAATATAAATAAAGTTGATTTAAATCAACCGTTTGATTATTACATTGAGGGAATTACTCCTAGCATCTGTAATATTATCAGCGCAGCGGACAAAGAGATTGCTGAGGTTTACAAAGTGATGAGGGTGGAGAACAAAACACTTCTGCCAATGCTTCAGAGTATGTATCATTTGACAGAAGACAACATTTATGATGCAATTCAAAACTGCAAGCCTTATTATGGCTTAAAACCACCAACAGGCTTAAAACACAGATTCTATCAGGAAGATATGCTTTGCACTTTAGTGCCTTTAGTATCCATCGGAAAAGAATTCGGTGTATCAATGCCTGTGTTGGAAAGCTTTATCCATATAGAAGGCGCGATGACAGGACAGGATTTCTTTAAAGATGGAAGAACAGTAGAATCTCTTGGATTAAAGGGAAAGACAGTGGAAGAGATCTATGAAATGATCAAATAAATTGGCTGAAACAGAGGAATTGTTCTGTTGAAGTAAATAAATTTTTCAGGATAACCTGAGAAAAATGTAAATAAGGGGGAAAATACAATGAAAAAAAGTATCAAAGTAACAGCGCTTGTTATGGCAGCGGCTATGGTAGCTTCTTTTGCAGCTGGATGCTCATCTGATTCTGGTGATGCTTCTAAGCCAGCGCCAGCAGCAAGTACACCAAAGCCATCTTCCAGCAATGCATCCGCTAGCGCATCCGCAAGTGAAGATGTAGATTTTGAGCCTGTAGTATGGAAATTCTCTCATACAAGAACAGAAGACAGCCGTGCTGCCATTGCTGCACAGGCATTCTGCGACGAAGTAACAGAGAAGACAAACGGCAACATCACTTTTGAAATGTACGCAAATGGTTCTCTAGGCGACTATGAGACAGTTCAGGAAAGAACTTCTATGGGTGACGTTGATATCCAGATGCAAGACTTTGGACAGAGCATCGACCGTTCTTTGGTTCTTCCTACTGTGCCATATCTATTCGGCGGCTGGGAAGATGTAGAAGAAATGATGGATATGGAGACAGGTATTGTTGCTAACTTCCTTTCAGAAAGAGCAGAACTTCAGAATTTGAAGTTTTTAAACAGCTATCCACAGTACTTTGGCTCAGTTTGTACAACAAAAGAAATTCCTGATTATCAAAATCCAACAGCTTCAAGAAACTTAAAGGTTCGTGTTCCTACCTCTAAACCATTCCAGTTATGTGGTGATGCATTTGGATTCCAGTCCACACCAATGCCATCTTCTGAAATCTTCACATCTATGCAGACTGGTATTATTGATGGTTCCATCGGTGGCGGTACAGAATATTATTGGCATCAGTATGCAGACCTTGTAAAATATATTCTTCCATTAAAGACACACTATGTTGCTTACAATATGGCAATGAACTTAGACGACTGGAACAGCCTTCCAGCAGAATATCAGCAGATTATTTTAGACGCTGCTGAAACTCTGCACAACAGTGGTTGGGAAGACGCTCTGACAGAAGAAGAAGAATACAACAAGAAGTTTGCAGAAGAGAAAGGTGTTACTGTATATCCTCTGACAGAAGAAGAATTACAGGGCTACATTGATACTTACAGAAAAGAATGCTGGCCACAGCTTGGTGAAGACGTTCTTGGCAAAGAGGGCGTAGAGATCTTAAAACAGATGAAAGAAAAATATGGTGTGTAAGTCTTTTTACAGACTCTGATCTGACGCCGCTATTTACGGCGTCAGATTTCTAAGACATGTCTTTCGCTTTATTGGCTGCTGATTGGGATTTTACAGAATAAGGAAGGTGACATAAAATTGAGAGCCTTAAAACATTTTTTTGAGACAATTAGCAAATTTATCAATATTTTTGCTACATGGTATGCATTTATTTCTATTCTTATTTTGCTTGGATTAATTATTGCTCAGGTTATTCTGAGATATTTCTTACACATGCCATTATTTGGTATTGAAGAGATGGAGATTTACCCGATCCTTTGGATTTACGCATTTGGCGGCGTAATTGCATCCTTTGACAAACGTCATATCGAATGTGGTGTAGCCGGTGTTATTGTAAAAAACGAGACAATCATCAAATATATTGAACGTGTTAAATGCTTTGCAACACTGTTGCTTGCTATTGGCGCTGTATATTGGATGTATCCTCATTTTACTTACATTTTTAAAGTAACAAAGACAACGACAACAATGGGATTCCCAACTCGCTTCTGCGATGGTTCTATTATGGTCGGTTTAGTTTTGATGCTGGTGATTGCCATCCGCGATTTAATCCAGAGCTTTATACCTGAAGACGAAGGAGGAATCCTGAAATGATAATGACTCTTTTATTGATCGACATAATTCTTCTTTTGGCTCTTCTGTTTTTAGGTGTGCCGCTTCCATATTGCTTTGCAGGTGCCCTTGGATTTATGGTTTTAACCAATGATATCAACATGATGAGCCTTGTAACATGGGGTATCAGCCAGATGATTAGCTTAACGCTGGTTGCAGGTCCTGTATTTATTTTGGCAGGTACACTGTTGAATGTAACAAAAATTTGCGATAAGTTGTTGGATGTGGCAAATCTTTTTACTGGTAAAATGAAAAGTGGTATCGGCTTAATTGCTATTATCACTTGCGGTTTCCTTGGCGCTATCTCCGGTAGTGCGTTCACAGGTGTTTCCGCTGTAGGTCCAGCGCTTCATCCTAAGATGGTTGAGATGGGTTATCCAAGAGGATATGCGACGGCGCTCATTACAGCTTCTACAATTCTTGGTATTTTGATCCCACCTTCTGTAACAATGATTACTTTTGGCTGGGTTACAGGTACTTCGGTTCTTGCATGCTTTTTGTCTACTGTTATTCCAGGTATCGTTCTGATTATTCTTCTTGGTATTATCAATGCTATTGATGCCAAAAAGTTTATCAAAGATGATGTACATATGAGAAATCAGAAGGCCGATGGTGAGAATAAAGTTGCTCATGCAAAAAAAGTACTCTGGAGCGGTCTGCCGGGCCTTATCATGCCTGTCATCATTTTAGGTGGTATTTATGGCGGTATTTTTACACCGACAGAGGCTGCTGCTGTCGCTGCGTTTGTAGCAGTAGTCATTGGTGTTTTCTGCTACAAGACATTAAATCCACGCAACTTCTTTAGCTCCTTTAGAGACTCTGCTTCTTCTATTGGATCTATCATGATGATGATTTTCTTCTGTCTCTTACTGAGCCAGAGCTATGTTTTGTTAAAGATTCCAGAAACATTAGTTTCTCTTTTCATGGGCTTTACAGACAATAAGTTTTTTGTTCTTTTATTCTTGAATATTTTCTTATTCTTTGTTGGTATGATCGTAAACGACTCCACAGCAATCGTACTTTGCGCGCCGCTTCTTATGCCTCTTTGCCAGGCATATGGCGTTAGTGGTGTACAGCTTGCTGCTATCATGTGCGTTAACCTTGGTTTTGGTGGTTTGACACCTCCATATGCCAGCGTTTTGTATCTTGGTATGCGTGTTTGCGATACAAAGTTTGAGGAGATTATGCCGCCGACGATTAAGTTCTTGGTTTTGGCATATCTGCCTGTCACACTTTTGACTACTTATATTTCTGGTATGTCCACATTCCTTCCGACATTGTTCGGATATATGTAACCAAAAATGAGACCGCAGAACGGATTTTTAACCGGTCTGCGGTCTTTTTTCATACGACTAAGGTGATGATCTAGGAAAAAAGGAGCGATGACAAATGAGTTTAGGTCTTTTTGATGTTGTAGGTCCAATTATGCACGGCCCTAGCAGCAATCATACAGGGGGCGCCAACCGCATTGGATATGTAGCTTATAAACTGATGGGCGGGACGCCAAAACAATTGACATTTTGTTTCCATCCTATTTTTATGAAAATGTTTGCGGGACACAGATCGCATATTGCCATGATGGCAGGGTGCATTGGTCTGAGAGAGTATGATGATGCCTGCAATGATTCCCTAAAGCTTGCTGCGGACAAAGGGGTAACTGTGGAATATGAGGCTGTGCCGTTGGAGGAGGAACCGGATAGAAATACGATGCGGATTAAAGGTACCTATGATGGTATCACTTGGGATATCAATGGTATCTCTGTTGGTGGCGGCAACATTGTAATTGACAGCATCAATGGCTTGAAAGTAGACATGGATGGCAATGGACATGTTTATTTTTGGATCGGAAAAGGCATTGGAGAAAAAGCAGAGCAGATAGGCAAAATGGTTGGAATCAAAAGTGCAAGTGGTGCAGGAGACCAGCTATTTTTCCAGTCCAGTGACCCGCTGAAAGAAGAAGCGTTGGAGGAAATTCGGCAGATTGTTGGAGAAGAAAACATACAGCTAGAGCGGTATGTACCGTCGCTGTTTGAGTTTGCGGAAAAAAACAGGGAAAAGCCGCTGTTTACCACATTTGCAGAGCTTGCGGAAGTATGTAAAGAGATGCCTTTGGACGAAGCCGCTATTTTATATGAGTGCAAACGAAGTGGAAAGACGAAAGAAGAGGTTCTCAACATGGGCCTTAAAATTGTTGACGTAATTGACCAGTCAATGAAAGAAGGTCTGAAAGGGGAGAATCAGCTGATTGGCGGTTTTCTTCCAGGAGACGACGGAAAGAAAGCTTTGAATTGGGCGGAAAATGACAAGAGCATTGTGGGACCAGTGTTTAACAAAGCGATTGCGCGGGCTTTGGCGATGTCCGAGGTAAACGCCTGTGCTGGAAGAGTTGTGGCAGTGCCGACAGCGGGATCAGCCGGCGGGCTTCCTGGAACACTTTTTACAGTGGCAGAGAGGTATTCTAAGACGAAAGAAGACCTTGCGAGAGCATTTTTGGTGGCGGCAGCAGTGGGTGCAGTAATCGGCAATAAGTGTAGTTTTTCAGGTTCCATTGGCGGCTGTCAGGCAGAAGTAGGCATCGGCGCCGGTATGGCGGCGGCAGGCAGTGTATGGCTAGCCGGCGGCAGCGCTGAGGCGAGTATGCATGGCTGTGCAATGGCGATTAAAAATTTATTGGGCCTTATCTGTGACCCGTTGGCTGGACCGGTAGAGATTCCATGTATCAAGCGCAACGCGGTGGGGGCCTCTACAGCGCTGATGGGGGCTGAGATGGCTCTTGCAGGCATACGAAGCGGCGTTTCTCCTGATGATGTGGTGGATGCTTTGCAAGATACACAAAAACGTCTTCCGACAGCACTCAGGGGCGCATGTGTCGGCGGTTTGGCAGCATGTCCAGCGGCAAAAGGGTTACAGGAAAGATGGAGTGAAAAATTAAAACAAATGCAGGAAATGTAGGAGCAAACAGCATTGGCTGTTCTCACACAGCGCCTTTGAGAAAGGCTATAGATTCAAAAAATTTTTAGGGTGAAGGTTGATTTCTATGAAACGCGGAATAGGCAGAGGTGCACAATGGCGACATCATTTCAAAAAAATGGCATTATAAAATTTTTTTGGAGGATGTAAAAAAATGAATATAGTACCGATTACATTGGATTTTTGTGACCTAGAGAAAGTTGAGAAGCTGGCAAAAGAGGCATTCCCGCCAGAAGAGTATTTAGCACCTGCGGCACTGATTGAAATGGCACAGAGTAAAGCGTTAGATTTTTGGGCTCTGTATGACAAGGAATGCTTTGTCGGCTTTATGGTGATAAAGATTTATAAGAAATTATCCTATCTCTTTTTCCTTGCAGTTGATCCGCTTCATCGGGCAGAGGGTTATGGCAGTCAGGCATTAAAGCTGATAAAAGAGATCTATCCAGACAAACAGCAGGTTGTGGATTTTGAGATGGTGGATGATTCAGCCCAAAATAAAGAGCAGCGGAAGAAACGACGGTTTTTTTATATGCGCAATGGTTATCAAGAAACAGGAAAATTTCTTTCCTATGGCGGTGTAGTGTATGAAATTTTTTGTACGGGAGATGATTTTGACTTTGAATCCTTTCAGGATATGATGCGAGGGTTACCTATGGAAGGATTTACACCCCAGTTTTTTGAAAAAAAGCCGGTTTATAGCAAAAGGCGTGCATACTACAATTAGTAATTTTGTTGGGAAGAGGTTTCCTTTTTCGGTTAATTAAAAAACCGGATCCAAAGATCCGGTTTTTTTTACTGTCCTGAGAGATAGCGGGCGGTTTCCTCCTTCAGTATGGTTTGGAGGGCACAAGCGCTGCTGGTATGAATCCGTGCTACAGGAATTTCTTTTCGTCGGGCCTCCTGCATGGCGCTTACTACCATTTTATGAGATACGGTGTTGGTGAAAAGAATCATGAGATCTGGAGTTCCAAGCTTTTTGCGGCAGCCGCCGCTCTCTTTTGGAAACACTTTGGCTTTCCAGCCATGATCCTTACAAATCGATTCATATTGGTGTTTCATGCATTCATTTCCGCCTAAAATTACAACGCTCATGTAAGACCTCCTTTTTTCTTTGGGGAAGAAGCATCGCAGCAGTGACAGCTTTCACAAGATCCGCCACAGGAGCAGCTGCCTTTTTTACGGATGATGCTGCGCAGGGCAAAGAAAACAATGACGCAAAGAAGAAGAAAAACTACGATAGTTCCAATGGACATGACAGCAAACCTCCTTTGTTAGTTGGCGGAAGCCGATGCCTTTAAGACAGGCTTCTTGTTTGACGGGCGCAACAGCAGAAACAGGAAAAGAGCAAAAACAATACCTGCTGCTGCGGTGCCTATGGTAAAGATGCCGGTGGATAGAAACAGCGCTGTCTGATAGATGATCAGTGCAGTACCGTAGGCAAAGATACACTGATATCCAATGGCAATCATTGTCCAGCGGGCGTTATTCATCTCCCGTTTGATTGCGCCCATGGCTGCAAAACAAGGGGCGCAGAGGAGGTTAAACACAAGGAAGGAATACGCTGCTGCGGCAGAATAACTGCCTGCCAATGTACCCCAAATTTCAGCGCCGTCTTCTGCAACCTCAGCAAAACCGAACAAAATTCCTAGCGTACCTACAACGTTTTCTTTTGCCACAAGCCCTGTAATGGCAGCGACAGCCATTTTCCAGTCACCCCAGCCTAAAGGCGCAAAAATCCAAGCTATCCAAGAACCGATCATCGCTAAAAAACCGTCGCTTAAATTTTCTACCATGCCAAAACCCTTTTCTGTGATGCCAAAGTTTGATGTAAACCAGATGAAAATGGTGGACAGCAATATGACTGTGCCGGCTTTTTTGATAAAGGAGGAACCTCTTTCCCACATAGACCGAAGGACGTTGGAGATGGTTGGAAGGTGATATTGAGGAAGCTCCATGACAAATGGTGCTGGATCACCGGCAAACAGTTTTGTCTTCTTTAAAAGAATACCAGAGGTGATAATAGCGCCAATGCCGATAAAGTATGCGCTTGGGGCAACCCAGGAGGCGCCTTGAAAGAGCGCACCAGCAATTAAGGCGATGATTGGAAGTTTTGCGCCGCAAGGGATGAAGGTTGTCGTCATAATTGTCATTTTTCGATCCCGATCATTTTCTATGGTGCGGCTTGCCATAATTCCAGGAACGCCGCATCCAGAGCCAATGAGCATTGGAATAAAGGATTTGCCGGATAGGCCAAACTTTCTGAAAATACGGTCCATAATGAAAGCAACCCGCGCCATATAGCCGCAGCTTTCAAGGATGGCCAAAAAGAAAAACAATACAAGCATCTGAGGCACAAATCCAAGGACTGCACCGACGCCGGCAACAATGCCGTCTAGAATTAAACTTTGCAGCCAATCGGCACAGTTGAGTTTCACCAAAAGGTCTCCTAAAATCACTGGAATACCAGGCACATCAATAAGTCCAAGGAAACTCCAACCATCGCCAAACACGCCGTCGTTGGCCCAATCAGTGGCCCAGGTGCCTACAGTAGTGACGGAGATATAGTATACAAGCCACATGACTATAGCAAAAATTGGAAGGGCAAAAAAGCGGTTTGTCACGATCCGGTCGATTTTATCGGAGGTAGAAAAAAGGTCGCTGCTTTTTTTCATCATACAGTCATGGATGATGGAAGTAATGTAATGGTACCGCTCGTTTGTGATGATGCTTTCCGAATCGTCGTCTTCTGCCTGTTCCAACGAAACGATGATTGGTTCCGCATAGGAAAGATCCCCCAAACGCTCCTGTATTTTTTCATCCCGCTCAAAGACTTTGACGGCTAAAAAGCGTTTTTGATGAGCTGCGGTGTCTGACGGAAGCATAGCCTCGATTTTTTCCAGTGCCTGTTCAACAGAAGGGGAAAAACGATGAGCTATTTTTTGAGAAAGTTTCTGATGGGCCGCAGCAACAGCAGCTTTCGCAGCAGAATCAATGCCGTCGCCTTTTAAGGCGGAAATTTCTACCACAGGACACCCTAGTTTTTTTGACAAAACATCCAAATGAATGGTGTCCCCTTTTTTTCTGACAAGATCCATCATATTGACTGCCACAACCATTGGGATTCCCAGTTCTTTCAGCTGTGTTGTCAGATAAAGATTTCTTTCCAGGTTGGTGCCGTCGACAATATTTAAGATGGCGTCAGGCCCTTCGTCCAACAGATAGTTTCGTGCCACAACTTCCTCCAACGTATACGGGGAGAGGGAATAAATTCCAGGCAGGTCGGCGATGATGACCTCTTTGTCACTTTTTAACCGGCCTTCTTTTTTTTCTACAGTGACGCCGGGCCAATTTCCTACAAACTGATTGGAACCGGTGAGAGCGTTAAAAAGGGTTGTTTTGCCGCTATTTGGATTGCCGGCTAGGGCAATGCGTAATTTCATGAAAAAACCTCCTTGATTGCTTGTGCTTATTTTAATTAGTTTTAACTAACCTATGGGCAAAAATTTAACTTACCACAATCATCTGTGCATCAGCTTTTCTTAAAGAAAGCTCATATCCCCGCACTGTAACTTCCACTGGATCGCCCAAAGGCGCTACTTTGCGGACAAAAATAGAGACCCCTTTTGTAATTCCCATATCCATAATCCGACGACGGACGGCGCCTTCGCCGGTTATTTTTGTGACGGTGACGGTTTCGCCGCACTTGATATCTTTTAACGTATTCATGAACAAAATCCCCCTTGATTTAAATAATGATTTTTGCTGCCATCTCTGCGCTGACTGCAACGCGGCTGCCGCGGACAGAGAGAATAATATTTCCACCCATACGGGAAACGATGAGGACAGATTCCCCAGGAGTAAAGCCTAAAGATTCCAGATGACGGCGAGAGTCCTCACGGCCGCTAATTTTACGGATACAACAGCGTTCTCCTACTGCTGCAAATGATAATGGCATGAAGCCCACTCCTTTCCATAGTTATCAGTAAAAAATATTAACTCGATTAAACTTATATTAGCATGAGCTAATAACTAAGTCAATAGGGAATATGGAAATTTTTGAAAATAAGTTGTGACAGCGCAACAACGTTAGTATAATGAAAAAAAGGGAAAGGAGGAGAAAGATGATTCCATTTACTGCAACGGTGGTTTTGAGAGTTATGATAGCCTTTTTTCTCGGCGGTCTCATTGGATATGAACGGGAGAAAAAGGGGCAGGCGGCAGGGCTGAGAACCCACATTCTTGTATGCATTGGGGCGGCGTTAACGACAATGACAGGGGTATATGTGAGTAACTTAGGATTCACCGCAGATCCTTTGCGTCTGGGGGCACAGGTGGTCAGCGGCATCGGTTTTCTCGGTGCCGGCGCGATTATTGTCACAGGCAAAAATAATGTTCATGGGCTGACAACGGCAGCAGGGCTTTGGGTTACGGCAACTATTGGTTTAGCTGTTGGATTGGGGTTTTATGCTGGAGGCATCTTCTGTGCTCTGATAGCCAGCATGGCCATCGCTTTGTTAAACCAAATTGAGGCAGTTGGTGCTGTGCGCAGAGGGGTTCTCTATGTTTATTTAGAGATTAACGGACTTCAGGCTACAAATGATGTTTTAAGCCAATTAGAGCAATGTGGAGAAAAAATTCGCTCCATGGACATCCGGCCGGCAAAAAGCGCAGAGGCAGGCAACATAGGGGTAGAAATTTCTTTCTATGTAGGAGAGACAGAGGTTGAGAAAAGAAAAGAAATTTTGTCCCGTATTCGGGGGATAGAGCATATTGTATTGGCGGTTGAGGTGAAATAAACAGGCAGGAGGGGTATGGATGGAGAGACATCGGTTTTTACTGGAAGGGGCAAGAGAAGAAAACGAGACCTATGCAGTTTGTATCCAGCGGGAAAGAGATCTGTACCCCAGAGAGGAGGATATCCGCAGTCCCTTTGCACGGGACTATACAAGAATTCTTCATTCCCTGGCATACCGCAGATTAAAGCACAAAACTCAAGTGTTTTTTAACATCAACAACGATCATATTTGCACCAGGATGGAGCATGTCTCCCATGTGGAGTCTGTCAGCGGCACCATTGCGGCATTTTTGGGGCTGAATACAGAACTGACCCAAGCCATTGCTGCCGGCCATGATTTGGGCCACGCGCCCTTTGGGCATCATGGGGAGATGGTGCTGACAACCCTTGGATCTCGGTTTGGCTTCCAACGATTTTGGCATGAACAAAATGGGCTGCACTTTGTAGACGACATTGAACTTTTGAAAAATGGCAGGGATGAGTCAGAAAACCTTTCTCTCACCTACGGGGTGCGGGACGGTATTATCTCCCACTGCGGAGAGGTGGATGACACGTTGCTGCGGCCGCGAAAAGAGGCAATTGATTTAAGATGTTTTCAGCACGCAGGGCAGTTTCAGCCCTTTACGTGGGAAGGCTGTGTGGTAAAGATTTCCGATAAAATTGCGTATTTGGGGCGGGATATTGAGGATGCAGTCCGGCTGAATTTTTTGACAGAAAAGGAATATGGAAAATTAAAGGATATTGGAAAACAGTTTGGGATGGACACAGTCAACACCACAGTGCTGATGCACCGGTTTGTGTCAGATATCTGCCGGTGCAGCCTTCCGGAAGAGGGAATAAAAATGAGCGATGATTCTATGGGGCTGCTTCAAGGAATTCGGCAGTTTAACACAGAGTATATTTATCACAACAGAAAGTTTGAGACCTACAAAAAATACGCGGATTTGGTGTTGACGGCGATTTTTGAGACGCTGATGGAGTGTTATGCTAAGGAGGATACTTTTTGGAAGATGGAGGAAATAGGGCGGTTTCATCCCACATTGACAGATGATTTTTGCAGATGGCTGGCGCATTTTTGCCTGCCGGAGATCATACCGGAATCCTATCGAGTTTCTCACCGCATTGAGCGATATCAGAATAAGAAGATTTATGGTGTTCTTGAGGAAGAATCTGTTTTTGCCAAGGCGATTTTGGACTATATTGCCGGAATGACCGATCGATACGCCATTGATGTGTTTCAGGATTTATTGAAATACTAGGGTATCAAACAATGAATTTTGGGCATCCTTTTTTTGACGGCATAAAATTGTGGTTGCAAAGAGGGAAAAAATGTATTATAATAGCTTCAATTAAAACGGAAAATGCGTTTGAGAAAAGCTAAGACTGGGCGGGCATACAGAGAGCCGGTGGGTGGTGAAAACCGGAGAAACAATCAGTTGTTCCACTTTTCGAGCAGCCGGCGAGATAAGTCGGCAGGGTCGTTTCCTATACCAAACGGCAAAGTGACCGCCTAAGGCGGTAAATTGGGTGGCAACGCGGAATCTTTCGTCCCTGAAAAGGGGAGGAAAGATTTTTTTATTTTCCGAAAAAAAATAGAAGAAAGGATGAATATTTGTGTTAGATATCAATCTTGTAAGGACAAATCCACAGCTGGTAAAGGAAAACATCAAAAAGAAATTTCAGGAGGAAAAACTGGTCCTGGTGGACGAAGTTTTGGAGATGGACCAAAAGTGCAGAGAGGCCAAAACAAAAGGCGACGCTCTGCGTAACCAGAGAAAAGTCATCAGCAAAGAAATCGGCGGCTTGATGGGACAGGGGAAAAAGGACGAGGCAGAACAGAAGAAGGCGGAAGTGAACGCCATGGCAGACGAGCTTGCCCGCCTGGAAGAGATGGAAAAAGAGCTGAGCGCAAAAATCAGAGAGAGAATGTTAGTGATTCCAAATATTATCGATGACTCAGTTCCAATCGGAAAAGATGACAGCGAAAATGTGGAAGTGGAAAAATTCGGCGAGCCATATGTGCCGGACTTTGAAGTGCCATACCATGTGGATATTATGGAAAAATTAAACGGCATTGACATTGACAGCGCCCGCAGAACCAGCGGCAACGGGTTCTACTATCTGAAGGGCGACATTGCAAGACTTCACTCCGCGATTTTATCCTATGCCCGTGATTTTATGATTGATAAAGGCTTTACCTACTATGTTCCGCCGTTTATGATCAGAAGTGACGTTGTGACAGGGGTTATGAGTTTTGCCGAGATGGAAAACATGATGTATAAAATCGAAGGCGAGGACTTATATCTCATCGGCACCAGCGAACATTCTATGATTGGTAAATTTATCAATCAAATGGTGGAGGAAAAAGATCTGCCGCAGACTTTGACCAGCTATTCTCCATGTTTCAGAAAGGAAGTAGGCGCTCACGGCATTGAGGAAAGAGGCGTATACCGCATCCATCAGTTTGAAAAACAGGAGATGGTTGTTGTCTGCAAGCCTGAGGAGAGTATGGATTGGTTCCACAAGCTTTATGGGTATACCGTTGAATTTTTCCGCACCCTGGACGTGCCTGTCAGAACACTGGAATGCTGTTCCGGCGACCTTGCTGATTTAAAGGTGAAGAGTTTGGATGTGGAGGCTTGGAGCCCACGGCAGAAAAAGTATTTTGAAGTTGGCAGCTGTTCCAACTTAGGCGACGCTCAGGCAAGACGTTTGGGCATCCGCATCAAAGGGGAGAAGGGCACTTATCTGCCTCATACGTTAAACAACACTGTAGTAGCGCCTCCTAGAATGCTCATTGCATTTTTGGAAAACAACTTAAATGAAGACGGTTCCATCCGCATACCAAAGGCACTGAGAATGTACATGGGCGGAAAAGAAGTGATTCAGCCTTAAAAAAGCATTTGCCTCCCAATGATTGGGAGGTTGAGGGCGTAGACAAAATCTACGCCCTTCGTCGAAATCAGGATTTCGACGAGTGAAGACAGAGGAAGAAACAGACGAGTTCCATCGGCAAAAATGCCTCGAAACCCGCTGTTTTCCTCGGCAGAAGTAAATTCTGCCTGCGGATTCCACTGGGGAAACGGCTTTTTCCCGAACCCTTCCCCTATCCAGAAATAGTTTGTCTACAGTCTGTGCCTCCCAACGATTGGGAGGCTTTTTTGTCAGGGCAAGTCTTGCGTTTTTAGCGTTTCGTGTGCTATTCTTAAATAGAAGAAAAGGGGGAGAGTATGGAGCTGAAAAAAGGCGGTATTTACCGGCATTTTAAGGGAAATCTTTATCAAGTGCTTTTTGAGGCAACCCACAGCGAGACGATGGAGGAAATGGTTGTCTATCAGGCCCTTTACGGGGAAAGGGGAATTTGGGTAAGGCCAAAGAACATGTTTATGGAAAAAATAGAGCGGGACGGAACATGGGTCCAGCGTTTTATGTTGACGGAGATGGAGAAGGAGGATTTAGAATGAAAAAGTTTGGTTTTGGCGGAATGAGACTTCCGCTGTTAAACAGGGATGACCCAAAAAGTGTGGACCAGCAGCAGGTAAATGAGATGGTAGACAAAATGCTGGAGGCTGGATTTACTTATTTTGATACGGCGTACCCATACCACAATGGAATGTCGGAAGTGGCGTTCGGCAACGCCCTTGTAAAACGTCATCCAAGAGACAGCTTTCTGTTGGCGGACAAGATGCCTACTTTTTTGATTCGGGAGGAATCTAAATTTGACGAGATCTTCCAGGAGCAGCTGAGACGGACCGGCGTGGAGTATTTTGATTACTATCTTTTGCATAATATTGGTGCCGGCACCTACCATAGAATGACCAAACTAGGTGCTTTTGCGTATTTACAGAAGAAAAAGGAGGAGGGAAAAATTCGTCGGCTGGGCTTTTCCTTCCACGACAACGCAGAGCTTTTGGATCAAATTTTGACGGAACATCCAGAGATGGAGTTTGTTCAGCTGCAGATCAATTATTTGGACTGGGAGAGTGTGTCTATCCAGAGCAGAAAAAACTATGAGGTGGCGGTAAAGCACAACAAACCGGTCTTTGTCATGGAACCAGTCAAGGGCGGAGGTTTGGCGCGGCTTCCGGAAAAAGCGGAACAAATTTTTAAGGCTTACCATCCGACAGCCAGCAACGCTTCTTGGGCGCTGCGTTTTGCGGCAAGTCTTCCACAGGTAGCTATGGTGTTAAGCGGGATGAGCAGTCTAGGGGAAGTGGAAGACAACATTTCCTTTATGAGCCATTTGGAGCCGATCACAGAGGAAGAGAAAAAATGTATCCATAAGGTGACGGATATCATAAATGCTTCCACAGCGATCGCCTGTACAGGATGCGGCTACTGTACGGAGGAATGTCCAAAGAAGATCAATATTCCAGGATATTTTTCTGTCTATAACGCCTATAAGCTTCACGGCGATGTAAATTTCCCTGTGATGCAGTATCTTCGTCAAGCCCATGGCAGAGGCAAAGCGTCGGAATGTATCGGCTGCGGACAGTGTGAACGCCATTGCCCACAGCATTTAAGTATTATTTCGTATCTAAAAGATGTGGCTAACGCTTTTGAACCGAATATGGACCCAAACCGTAGTTTTTAAGGATGGAACTTGCCTCCAAACTGTTTTTTGCAGTTGGAGGCATTTTTTTGATAAAATGATGAGAAATTTGGATTTACAATGACTTCTTTTCAGGGATAAGACAGAAAAAGACTGATTTTTAAAGACAGCAAAAAGCATGGTAAGACGAAAAAAATAAAAAAATGTCTGAAAATATGTATTTTTACTTGCTTTTCCATGGAAAATCGTATACATTGGAATCGTGTGCAAAGCGGCAGACAGCCGCGGCAATGAATGTTCAGGAAAAAAGGGGAGTACTGAAGATTCAAATATTGTTTTGGGGAGAGGATTTTTACAATGGAAAAATTGCAGCCGAAATTATTTTCGGTCATGAAGGGGTACAACAGTCAGCAGTTTATGAAAGACGTCGTCAGTGGTGTGATTGTGGCGATTATTGCCCTGCCGCTGTCGATTGCTCTTGCCTTGGCAAGCGGCGTTGGGCCGGAGGAAGGACTTTACACCGCCATTGTGGCTGGATTTGTCATTTCGTTTCTTGGCGGAAGCAGGGTGCAGATCGCTGGGCCTACGGCGGCTTTTGCGTCGATTGTTGCGGGAATTGTGGCGGCAAACGGCATGGACGGGCTGATAATTGCCACAGTTTTAGCCGGAATTTTATTGATTCTTATGGGGTTATTGCGTCTGGGGAGTCTTGTGAAGTTTATTCCGTACACCATCACCACAGGCTTTACCTTTGGTATCGCTGTGACCATTATCATTGGTCAGATCAAAGATTTTTTGGGCCTTACTTTTCAGTCAAGCCCTGTGGAGACTATGGAAAAACTGGAAGCAGTAGTGGAAAGTATCGCCACATGGAACCCGCTTGCGCTGGGGATTGGCGTTCTTTCTTTGGCAATCTTGATTTTGTTTCCTAAGCTTCCAGGCTTTTTTCAAAAAATTCCGCCCTCTCTTGTGGCGGTAGTGTTTGCCGGTGCTGTTGTGGAAATCAGCGGCATAGGGGTAAACACCATTGGGGATTTATACACAATTTCCTCAGCGCTTCCGTCTTTGACCATTCCTGCTGTTTCCTGGTCAAAAATCGTTCAGGTTTTTCCTGATGCACTGACCATTGCCGTGTTGGCGGCAGTGGAAAGTTTACTGAGCTGTGTTGTAGCAGACGGTATGATCGGAGACCGGCACCGGTCCAACACAGAATTGGTAGCGCAGGGCGCTGGAAATATTTGCAGTGCTCTGTTTGGCGGTATTCCTGCCACAGGCGCCATTGCAAGAACGGCGGCCAACATTAAAAACGGCGGGCGGACGCCGGTTGCCGGCATGGTGCATTCGGTTGTGCTGTTGGTCATTTTAGTGTTGATGATGCCGTATGCTGCGCTGATTCCAATGCCTACTATTGCAGCCATTTTATTTATGGTTGCCTACAACATGAGCGGATGGCGGGAATGTCTGAGACTGGTGAAAGGTGCGCCAAAAAGTGATACGATTGTCTTTTTGGTTACATGCATTTTGACCATTGTGTTTGACTTGGTTGTGGCGATTGTGGCTGGATTTTTGTTGGCTGCCATTTTGTTTATGAAACGGATGGCAGAGGAGACAGAAGTATCTGGATGGACCTACCTGTCAGAGGAATTGTCGGATACAGACAACATCAATTTAAAAGAAGTGCCAAAGCATACATTAGTTTATGAAGTCAGCGGACCGATGTTTTTCGGCATGGCGGATAAACTATCCAACCTGATTTTTGACAGGAGTAAGGATGTGCTGATTTTAAGAATGCAGAAAGTGCCGGCTATGGATGTGACGGCGCTGCGGGGGATGAAAACGCTGTATGAAGCATGCCGAAAAAGCAAAGTACGGCTGATTTTATCCCATGTCAATGCGCAGCCTATGCGGGTGATGGAAAAAAGCGGGTTCATCGATCTGATTGGGCAGGAAAATATTTGCGGTCATATTGACGAAGCGCTGGATGCGGCAAAAAATCATCCAAAAAAGAAATAGAGAAAAAGGGACTGAGATTCAGTCCTTTTTTTGTGTATCAGGTTATATTAATTATATATAAGAAAGGGACGGGATTCACGGCGAAATTCCTTGATTTTCGCCTGTATCCAATGGTATGATGATGGTGTGAAAAAAGACGGCAGGAAAAATTCCTGACATGTAAATTTTATTGGGGGAGGTAAGGGTATGGAATCTACTAAGTTTAACGCTCTATTGATTGAACCTGAGGACAATGTGGCAGTGGCCATTGTGGACATTCAGGCAGGGGAAAAAGCGATGTTTCGCGGGGGAGAAATTATAGCAAGCCAGAAGATACCAAAAGGGCATAAAATCGCCAGGGCGGAAATCAAAAAAGGCGATGAGATTGTAAAATACAATCACTGCATTGGCATTGCCACAGAAGATATTAAGCCAGGTGAATGGGTACACAGCCATAACGTAGAGGACATCAGTGAAACGCTGGAGGATATGACGCAAAAGAAAGCCTATGAGCGGTTAAAGGGTGTGACAGAGGCGCCGAAAGGCACCTATCGAAAGGCGCCAAAACTTTCCAGAGACCATGTGATGCTTTATCCGCGGCCTTGGGGACCGGCAGGCATCAGAAATAATGTTTTGGTTATCTCCATTATTCAATGTGCAAATCTTGTGGCACAAAAGATCGCTGACGCCACAGGCGCCCATGTCATTACGCAGGAGGGCGGATGCTTAGAGTTTCCAGACCGGCTTCATGCCCTGATGGAGGGCTTTATCTGCGCTGGAATCCATCCCAATACCTATGGCGTTTTGGTGGTAAGCTTAGGCTGTCAGCAGATTAAACCAGACTGGATTGTGGACCCGATTAAAAAGGCTGGACGGGAAGTATATCATCTCTGTGTCCAAGAAGACGGCGGATTCCATCAAGTTATTGCAGAAGGCACAAAGCTGGTAAAACAGATGCAGGCACGGGCTTTGGATTTACATAGACAGTCCTATCCAATTTCAGAGTTAATTTTGACAACCCACTGCGGCGGCAGCGACTGGACCAGCGGTTTGGCAAACAATGCTGTGTTAGGCGGTGTATTGGATATGCATGAGGCCATGGGCGGCACAGTGATTACCGCTGTGGGCAGAGGAAACTCCATTGAGGCCTGCGCCACAGGGCCGATGCTTGAAAAAATGATGGAGATTGGAGATAGGTTTCGGGAAGACTGCAAGATCAGAAACGGAAAAGGAATGCATGAGGTCAATCCGACACCTGGAAACAAAGCTGGCGGTTTGACAACGCTGGAGGAAAAAAATCTAGGCACCCATCAGTCCGACGGCAAATGCATGCTTCAAGGTATTCTTGAAGTGGGCGAGAGGGCGAAAGGTCCAGGGAAGTGGGGCGTGGATCAATGTCACGGCAACAACGACAGCTACGGCTGCACGGGAAAAGTGATGAGCGGTGCTCATATTTTGATGTTCTCCACAGGCAGGGGAACGTTTATGGGCAATGCCTGTGCACCGTTTGTCAAATGCACTTCCAACCAAGAGACCTATGATAAGCTGAAAGATATTTTTGATTACTGTACGGCGCCGGTGCTGAGAAGTGAAAAAACACTGGAAGAGGCATGTGTTGCGTTATACGAGCTGGTTTTGGATGTAGCAGAAGGAAAACTGACAGCGGCGGAAGAGTTGGGCGAGTTTAGCTGGACAATTCCTATGGGCAAAAGCTTAAACGGAGACTTTGCGCCTGTACCGCCTACCTGTGCAGTTCCAGAATAAAAGAAAAAGGGCAGACGACTGGTTCGTCTGCCTTTTTTCTGAGGGGGTTACTTCAAAAAAAGACGTATCATCTGTTCTTTCCAGGGCGCTGCCGGCAGATAGCGGAAGGGAAGATCGGGGAAAAATGTTTTTCTCACAATGCTTTTTTCGTGGCTGAATGTCTCAAAGCCTTTTTTTCCGTGGTAGGCGCCCATACCGGAGGGGCCTACGCCGCCAAAGCCCAGGGAGGGAACGGAAAGATGAACGATGGTATCGTTGATACAGCCGCCGCCGAAGGAAATATGTTTGACCACGTAAGTTTGGAAGGACCGATTGTTGGTAAAAAGATAGAAGGCCAAAGGTTTTGGAAAGCGCTGTACAAAAGAAACAGCTTCTTGTTTTTTCTCAAAAGAAAGGACAGGCAGAATCGGCCCAAAGATTTCTTCCTTCATACAGGGGGCGTCCAAGGAGACGTCAGTCAATATGGTAGGTTCTATCTGATTTTTCTGTGGATCGGTTTTGCCGCCGAAAAAAATGGTGGCGCCTTCTAACAGGTGCTGCAGGCGGCTAAAGTGTCTTTCGTTGATGATGTTTGGATAGTGGTCTGCCTGGAGAGGCGATGTGCCGTACATAGCCGAAATTTCTGCCTTTAAAAAGTGTAAGAAAGGCGTTTTGACCGTGTTTTCCACCAAAACATAGTCAGGCGCCACGCAAGTTTGACCGGCGTTTAGAAATTTGCCAAAAGCAATGCGTCGGGCGGCAAGCTTTAAGTCTGCTGTGGCGTCTACAATGCAGGGGCTTTTGCCTCCCAGTTCCAAGGTGACAGGGGTTAAGGTGCGTGCCGCTTTTTCCATCACCTGACGGCCGACAGCAGGGCTTCCGGTAAAAAAGATGTAGTCAAAGGACAGGCGAAACAAGGCGTCGATTTCTTCTGGACCGTCATCTACAACACAGACATAGTGGGGCGGAAAAAGCTCTGAAAGGAAAGCTTTTAGTGTCTGAAAAGAGGAACGAGCGTCGCTGGAAGGCTTTAGGACAACGCAGTTTCCGCTGGCGATGGCGCCGACTAAGGGCGACAGGGACAGCAAAAAGGGATAGTTCCATGGGGAAAGAAGAAGGGTGACGCCATAGGGCTCGCACAAAGAATAGCTTTTTGCGCAAAACTCATGGAGAGGTGTGGAGACAGGCCGAGGGCGCATCCAGTGAGAAAGATGTTTTTTGGCAAAACGGATTTCTCCTAAAATCAGTCCAATTTCACTGAGATAGGACTCAAAAGACGATTTATTTAAATCCTTTTTTAAAGCGGTGGCAATTTTTTTCTCCCAGGAGAGAAGGCCTTTTTCCAGACGGGTAAGGGCAGAAAGACGAAAGCTGTAGGAAAGAGTGCGGCCCGCAGCAAAAAACTTCTTTTGTTTTTTCACAAGCAATGCGATTTCTTTTTCTTCCATAGAAATACCTCCTGACAATGGTTGGGACCAATTTCTTTTAGTATATCTCAAAATGGAGAATTTTTTCAATGGATGGTAAAGTTGTTGGCGAACTTCTTTCTTTGGAAGAAAAATAATGGAAATTTATCCAAAGATCTAGCAAAAAGAGAAAATAAGTATTATAATAAACTAGACATTTTCTTACTTGGCAAAGGTTAGAAATTAAGCAAATTGTAAGAAATATGCAAAAGAAAATTAAAAACAATATTGTATGCTAAAAAAGACAAACAACGTTTGGGGGTATGAAACAATGAAAAAGACTTATACACTTGCTTTAGCAGCAGCTTTATGTTTACAGATGAGCACTATGGGATTTGCAGCAAATTTTGCAGACATCAAAGATGTACCTTGGCCAGGCGCCGCAGACTACATTAACAAAGCGGCAGATGCCGGACTGTTAACCGGCAGCAAAAATGACGCAGGACAGCTGGTATTCCGTGCCAAAGATCAGGTAACTTACTGTGAGACAGCACAGCTTATTTATAACCTGATGAAAAGTTTTGACAGCAGTCTTGCTTCTGCAGACTACACATCAAAGTGGAGCGGTGTTATGAACGGGTATAAAATTCCGTCTTGGGCACAAAAAGCTGTCAGCTTAGGACTGGAAAAGGGATATTTGGCATCCGGTGATCTGTCTAAATTTATGACAAGCTCCGGCGGTAATAACTATGCAAAACGGGAGGATGTAGCGGTTATTTTTGGAAAGGCGTTAAGCCCAATTTTCAAAGATGTGCAGACTTCTTCTCTCACCTATGCTGACGCTTCCAGCGTTTCCAGCGGTGCTCAAAAGTATGTGTCTCTGTTAAATAAACTGGGACTGATGGTAGGGGACAGCGCGAATAAGTTTAATCCGCAAAATCCTATTAACCGTGCGGAAATGGCTGTTTTGACAGTAAAGACCAACGATAAATTAGCTTCTGAAAAGAATTCCGGCAGTGCTACCAATGTGACAGGAACGATTACTGAAGACGGCGGCGTTTTTGGCAGCAAACAGATCTTTAAAATTAATGCCAATGGTTCTGTGACAAGCTATTTTGTTGATGCCTCCACAAAGGTGACAATCGGTGGTTCTTCTGCATCCTATAAGGATTTGTCTGTAGGCGATGTCATTACATTTAGCTATACTGGAAATACTATTACAGCAATTTCTGTACAAAATTCTGCCAACAACTCTGTCAAAGGCGTGATCAAGGGCCTTTCTGACACAAGAATTATTTTGGATGACGACAAAGAATACTATTTCCAAAGCGGTAAAAATCCTACAGTAAAATTTAACGGCTCCAGCGCGGATATCAATACATTGTTGAAATATTTTGATGATGACTTTGATATTGAAGTTACTATGAAAGTGGATAGCTCCAACTATGTTATCTCCATTGATGCTTCCACAGAAAGCAGCACCGGCGTGTATGACGGCGAGGTAGAATCCCTTTCCGAGCGGTCTATCAAAATCAAAAACGACGGAAAGACCTATACATACAAGATTGACGATGTAGATGATGTAGACTGCGAACTGAATGACGAAGAATGTAAGTTTAGCGATTTGGAAAAGGAATTTGAGGATACAGGCATCACAGTAAAGCTTTCTGTAGATGACGACGACTATGTGACAAAAATTGTGGCTGAATCTGACGAGGAGGCAAAACTGAAAGGTAAGATTACTTCCCTTTCCAGCAAGTCTATTAAAATCAAATCCAGTGCAAATTCTAAGACATATGAATATGATCTGCCAAAAGACGAAGGGGATTTGACCATTAAGATTGACGGAAAGACCAAAGACCTTGATGATCTGAAAGAAGCTTACAAAGATGAGGACGACATCGAAGTGACTTTGGAATTGGATGATGATGAGGAATATGTTGAAGTCATTACTGCAAAGACAGACGTTGACAGCGATGACGACGAATTGAAGGGAACCATCTCTAATTTGTCAAACAGTGAAATTAAGATTAAATCAGGATCTAAGACATATACTTATGATCTGCCAAGTGATAAGGACGATCTGAGCATTAAAATTGACGGAAAGAGCAAAGATTTTGATGATCTGAAAGAAGTCTATGACGATGAGACAGTAAAGGTAGAGCTGACAGTCAAAGACGATGAAGTGACAAAGATTGTCGCTACAACAGATGATGATGACGACGATGAGGACGACGCTTCCGGCAAGGTTACTTTCCTGAGCAATATTAAGATCACCATTGAGTCCGGTTCCAAGGAAAAGACTTACCGGTTCAAAGATGACGATGTAGAGGAAGCTACCATCAAAATCAATGGTAAGAACGCCGAGTATGATGATCTCTATGACTATTACGAAGACGACGCAGACATCGAGGTAGAACTTACTCTTAACAGCGACGATGAAGTGACGAAAGTTGTTGCGGAGACAAAAGGTTCTAACGGTAAAAGCGGCAGTGTGAAGTCTGTGACCAGCAACATGATTACTATTAAATCTGGTTCAGACACAGAAAGATATTCCATTGTAGAGGATGAGGATGATCTGACTGTTAAAATTGACGGCAAGACAAAAACATTAAAGGATCTCATTGAATTGTATCAGGATGATGAGGATATCGACGTTGACCTTACACTGGAAGACGGTGTTGTTGTAAAGATTGAGGCGGAAGTTAACTAACTTTTTAAGAAAAAACCCGGGATAGACCGGGTTTTTTTATGCCCTTTTTTTCACAAAAATACAGTTTCCAGCAAAAAGAATCTATTTTAGTATGGCTTTTCCGCAAAAAAATTGGTATGATAATAAAGATGTAACAAAGTAAACAGGAGGAACACTATGGCTGAAAATGAAGATAAGAAAAATGACAGCGTAAACGGGACAAACGATACGCCAAAAAAGAAGGAACATGCATCAGAACAACCTTCTTCTCCAAAAGGGGAAGGTGCAAAGCAGGCGCCATTGCCTGACGGTATTTGGGTGGTAAAACAGCCTTTGGGAGCAGGGGCTTTTGGCAGAGTATATTTGGGAGAACGCACAGTAGAAGGAAAAAAAGAGACCGGCGTGCTGAAGATGAGATCCATTCCGAGAAATCAGGAGGAAATGGATTTGGTTATGAAGCGGGAAGGCATGACCAAGGAAAAAGCAGCGCAGTTATTTGCCAATATTGCCCAAAGATTTGTATCGATTATGCAGAGGGAAAATAGTTTCAGAGACTGCAACTATTTGACATTCTATCACAGCATGCAGATTCTTCGGCGGCCGGACGGTATCGGCTGCGATATTTTGCTTGTTTCCCAACCATTATTAAACCTTCGTGGATTTATGAACGGCAGAACTTTTCGGGAAGAGGAAATCATCCAGCTGGGGATTGATGTCTGTAAAGGGTTGGAGTACCTCAATGAAAACGGGTTAAAACATGGAGATATCCGTCCAGGGAATTTATTTATTTCCAGGGAAGGCAGATTTTGTTTAGGCGAAATCGGAACGGCAAGCGCTTGGGAGCAGGTAGTAGGTGGAACAAAATTAAGAAGCAAAAACGCCTACATGGCGCCGGAGCTTTATAAAGGAGAGGATTATGACCAGACAGCGGATACCTACGCTTTGGGTATTGTCCTGTATCAATATTTGAATCAGGATAAAATTCCGTTTTTGGACAAGGAAGTCGGCAAAATTACAGGGGAAGACATCCGCCAGGCTGTGGAAAAAAGAATGGCCAAGGAGGAGATTCCGGCGCCGGCAAAGGGCAGCGACCGATTCAAGGATATTGTGAAGAAAGCTTGTTCCTATGAAAAAGAAGACCGCTATCAGAGTGCGACAGAAATGCGCAAAGCGCTGGAGGAAGCTGGAAAGGCCGGTTTCCATGTAGAAGTGAATAAAGGTTTGACAGAGGAAGAAAAGCAGATTGAAGAGGCGAAGGCACAGTCCTATGCCAAAGTAAAAGGCTTCGATATCTCCAACATGTTTGAGGATGATTCGGAGGAGACGAAAAATTCAAATGAGCCGAAAAAGCGCAAAGACCGAAAGAAAAAAGAGGACGGCGGCTGGGGCTGGAAGATTGTATCAGCCATTGTCATTTTAATCGCGTTGGCAGGGATTGTGACGGCACTGTTGAAGCCAACAACACCGAAAGATCCTTCAATTCAGCTGGATGGATCGCAAAGCGGTTTAGAGATTGAGCAAGGGGAAGATACGGAAGATCCATCAGAGAATAATGGAACAAAGCCAACGGGAGAAGTGTCCTCCACAGCGGCAGTGGAAGTGATGGAGACTGCGGTGATTGGTCCTTTGACTGCGGAAGGCGCAGAGGAAAACGGTGATAGAAAGTTTACAGCAAGATGGAGTATTGACAAAGAGTTTACTGGAGATTTGACAAACCTTGCCACAAACGGCAATATTTTAGCAATGGAAAACAGAGCTTCTGTGACGGATCAGGCCGAGATCAACTGTTATGTGGAGGACCGCACACTGGTGACAGAAGTAACGTTAGGAGAGGATGTGCCAAACGGCGCATACCAGTTTAACATTAACCACAAAGACGAGGCTGGGGATGTTGTGTTTGCCGGTCAGGTATTGTTTGCCTTAGGGGACAAGGACGATGTTGTTTTGGTGAATGCCAGTGTAGAGGCAGAAGTCATCACCCCAATTCTTGCCAATGCAAAAGGGAAAAATCTTGGCATAAAAGAGGATGGCCTTGCCTTTGTAGATGAACAGACGCAATGGACACTGACAAGCCAAAAGGCAGGAAACACTGCCGGCGGCACCATTTCGTTAGGCGGCAAAATGGTTGCAGCAGCGGAAGTAAAAGACGGTGCTCAGGTGACATTGAAAGAGACAAAGGCCGGCGACGAGTCCCTTTGGCAGTTTGCGGTATACCATAAGATTGGCGCTGAGGGCTACCAGGCAAGAATTATGACAGCGGTTAGCGGCAAAAATTTGTGTCTGGATTATGACGAAAAGACAAAATCCTTTGTATTGAAAGATATTGCAAGTGCCGGTGAATATAGCTGGTGGAATTTGACAATGAAACTTTAACTGAGATTTTTAAAAGCTTCCGTTTTTGCGGAAGCTTTTTTGTGCGGGAAAAAAGTATGGAATCGTTTTTTTTACCAAATTACAGGAGAAAAGATTGAAAAAAGGCACATAACTGATTATAATAAAATTTATGCAAAGTGCCGGTTTTTGGATCGGCTAAGGAGAGGAGACATGAGGTTTCATGCGAGTAACACAGCACCCAATTTTAGGGGATTTGGAAGAGAAAAAGAAAGTAACTTTTTATTATAATGGAACGCCTATTGAGGCGTTGGAAGGCGAGCCAATTGCTTCTGCCTTGATCAATGCCGGCATCAGAGTTTTCCGCACAACGGCAAAACGTCATGAGCCGCGAGGGATTTTCTGCGCTATTGGCAGATGTACAGACTGTATGATGGTGGTAGACGGCATCCCAAATACAAGAACGTGTGTGACATTAGTCAAAGACGGCATGCAGGTAGAAAAACAGGAAGGACTTGCGCCAATCAAAAAGGCGTGAGAGTGGAGGGAAATACCATGAGAGAAATTTCTGCGGATATCGTTATTGTTGGCGCAGGCTCTGCGGGGCTAAGTGCAGCTTATCAGGCGGCAAGCGCCGGCGCGGATGTGCTTGTGATTGATGAAAACAATCGTCCAGGTGGACAGCTTTTTAAGCAGATACATAAATTTTTTGGCTCCAAAGAGCATCAGGCGGGGACCAGAGGCTACAAAATCGGCGAGGAACTTTTGGAGAAGGTAGAAAACAGCGGCGCCCGTGTTTTATTGAATTCTCTGGTTTATGGCCTTTTGCCGGATAAAAGCATGGGGCTGATCAGTGATGGCAAAAATTATGCGGTGAAAAGTAAAAAAATTATTATCGCTTCCGGCGCGAAAGAAAATTACATGGCGTTTCCAGGAAGCACTTTGCCGGGGGTTATGGGCGCTGGTGCGGCACAGACGATGGTAAATGTAAATAGAGTGCTGCCGGGAGAAAAAGTTTTAATGCTTGGAAGCGGAAACGTTGGCCTAATTGTGTCTTACCAGTTGATGCAGGCTGGTGCGGAGGTTGTGGCTATTGTGGAGGGCGCGCCAAAAATCGGTGGTTACGGCGTCCACGCGGGAAAGATTCGGCGGGCAGGCGTGCCGATTTATACCGGACACACCATCAAGCGGGTGTTTGGCAAGAAGGAAGTAGAAGGCGTAGAAATTATCGCTGTAGATGAAAAGTTTCAGCCCATTGCCGGCACAGAGCAAACGTTTGAGGTAGATACGGTCTGTCTTGCTGTTGGGCTGAACCCAATGACGGAGCTTGTATGGATGGCAGGGTGCAAGTTTGATTTTATTCCTGCTTTTGGTGGGCATGTGCCGCTCCATGACGCGCAGATGGAGACGACAGTGCCTGGAATTTATGTGGCAGGGGACGTTACCGGCGTGGAGGAAGCTTCCACAGCAATGGAAGAAGGCAATATGGCCGGCGTGTGTGCAGCGGAAGCATTGGGGTATCTCTCCAAAGAGGAAGCCCGCATCAAAAAGGCGCAGATCAAAAAACGTCTGGATATTCTCCGCTCAGGCGCTTTTGGCGAGAGACGACGGTTAAATAAGGAAAAACAGATAGAGGATATGGACAGATACAAAGAAAGCTTGAAAGGAGGCGCAAAATAATGGAAAATAAAGGTGTGGCATATACAGGCGTACCTAGCAGAGAGGAATTAGACCATTGTTTTGGCGTGCCTAGCGAAGGGCGTATGCAAAAGGGCAGGGTAGCCTGTATTGAGTGTGTTCAGGAGATTCCATGCAACCCATGTGAGGCAAGCTGCCGGTTTGGCGCCATTACCATTGGAGATGAGATTACCCATCTGCCTGTGTTGGACGAGGACCGGTGTACAGGATGCGGTATGTGCGTTGCCATGTGCCCTGGACTTGCAATTACAATCATCAATAAGGCGTATAACGAGACGGAAGCTACCATAGATTTTCCTTTTGAATATCTTCCGCTGCCAAAAGAGGGGGATATTGTGGATGCTGTAGGCAGAGACGGAGCTGTCATCTGTAAAGGACGTGTGGTCAGTGTGAAAAAGCCGGCTTCCTATGCAGGGACGGCAGTGGTGAGTCTTGCAGTGCCAAAAAGCGCCGCTGATGATGTGCGCAGTATGAAAAGATTACCGATTTGTTAAGAGGAGAATATAGATGGACGACGATATTATCATTTGCAGATGTCAGGAAGTGACAAGGCGGGAAATTGTGGAGGCAATCCGTCAGGGCGCGACGACCGTAGACGGTGTGAAACGCAGAACGCGGGCAGGCATGGGACTTTGTCAGGGGAAAACTTGCGAAAGACTGGTGGCAAGAATTATCTCTGAGGAGACAGGAAGACCGATGGCGGAGCTTTTGCCGCCTACCAGCAGAATGCCGGTGCGACCGGTAAAAATTGGAATCATAGGGGGAGACGACGATGAATAAAGACGCGGATATTATTGTTATCGGCGGCGGAGTGATCGGTTCTTCCGTCACATACCAGTTGGCAAAATTAGGGAAAAAGGTGCTTCAGATTGAACGGGAGGATCTGACCAAAGGTTCTGCCGGCGCAACAGACGGTGTTGTGGGATATCATACCAAAAAACCAGGAGCACAGATGGATTTAGCGGTGCAGTCTATTGCTATGTTCCAAAGTTTATCCCAAGAACTGGGGATGGATATTGAATATGGATTTCAGTGCGGCGGAATGCAGCCGGTAGAAGATAAAATGCAGTGGGATATGTTAAGCGCTATGGTGGAAGAACAGCGGAAATCCGGTGTGGATATCCACATGATTTCGATAGAAGAGGCGCGCAAAATTGAGCCGCTGTTAGCAGAGGATCTCTATGGCGCGCTTTACAGCCCAACAGGGGGAAAGGTAAACCCGATCCGTCTTACTTTCGCCTTTCAAAAGGCTGCCCGCGCTCTGGGCGCTGTTACGCTGACAGAGACAGAGGTGACAGGGTTTGTGATGGAAGGCAGCAAAGTGTTAGGTGTTAAGACGAAAAAGGGAGACTTTCGAGCGGATGCTGTGGTAAATGCCTGCGGAAGTTGGGCGGCGCAGATTGGCGCTATGGCTGGTTTGTCTGTGCCGATTCAGCCGAGAAAGGGACAGCTGATTGTGACAGAGCCTATCGGTCATTTTATGAATGTCACGTTACAGTGTGCAAGATATAATATCATTAAATTCCGACCAGAGACCATCAAAGATCAGTCGGTATTAAAGCTGGGAAGTTCTCTTTCCATTGAGCAGACAGAAGACGGCGGGCTGATTATTGGCGGTACCAGAGAATTTGCTGGTTTTGACAGAGGCAATACGCTGGAGGCTGTCGAGACGATTTTAAAACGGGCAGTGCGGTTTTTCCCTGCGTTAAAGGATGTCTGCATCATCCGTTGTTTTGCAGGGCTTCGGCCATATACGCCGGATGGACTGCCTCTCATTGGCAAGGTAGATGCCTTAGAGGGCTTTTATATGGCGGCAGGCCATGAGGGCGACGGAATTGCTCAGGCGCCGATTACTGGAAAATTATTGGCGGAACAGATTGTTTTGGGTAGAGGGAAGGAATCCTATTCCCTGGAAAGCTTTAATCCAAACAGGTTTTCTCTGGTTTAAGGAAACGTAGTAGAAAAAAGGATGATGATGGAGTGGAAAAGAAAAAACACAAAACAGCAATCCCCATCCAACGATGTTATCCCGAGGAGTATTTGGTCCATCAAGTGACAGAGCATGACTGGGAGATGTGCAGTCAGCCCATTCAGGAATTTTATATCCGGTTTGCTAAAAAAGCACATATGGTGCTTTTCAGCAATGCCTGCACTATGATGTGTTTTGAGAAGAAAAAAAACGGCGAGATCAAAGTCCGCTTTATTGGCCGAATTACAGAGACGATGGAAATAGCTCAGGAAATGGACACTCTGTATATTTTTCTGCGGTTTCCACCCCAATGTATGTTTGAAACCCTCAAAGGTGTCGTAAACCAGGAGATTTATCTAAACTTAGATTTATTTCAGGGGGAAGAGGCGGTACGAAGTGCAATAGAGGAGATGGACCAGGAAAAACGGTTTCGGATGCTGATGTCATTGATTACAAAAAGCAAGCTGCATTTTTGGATGAGTGATATTGTCAATCAGTTTGTCACACTGAGCCTCAGTCAAAGGGAGCATCTTCCAGTGGAAGAAATTATACGGCAAATTACGTATACGCCAAGATATATTAGGGATGTCATTCGGGAATACACCGGCATCAGCGCAAAGCGGCTGGGGGATATTCTTCGGCTGCAAAGCATTATGCTGGCCCAAATGCAGGAAGATGAAAATGCCATGGACTGTGTCTATGATTTTGGATTTTATGACCAGGCGCATTTGAATAAGAGCATAAAAAAATTGACTGGTCTTACCTATTCCTCGTTTAAACGAGTGTTTAAAGATAAAAATCGATCTTCACAGGATGAACCATGATCTGTGTTAGGCACCCCGAAGGCCAAAAGCCTTGCCGAAACAGACCATGCATCAATATATTTTACCAAAGGAGGGTCATATAGATTTATGATCAAAGTTATTATCCCAATTGCGGCGCTGCTTATCATTATGCTCTGTAAGAAACTGCCGAAAATTGGCGGAAATGTGCTGGTAGCACTGTTGACAGCCGGTGTCCTTTCTCTGCTGATGGGGGGGATTTTTAATCCGGTCCAGTGGTTTGCTGCTGCAATTGACGGGTTGGACCGTCTTTCATGGGTGATCTGCCTGTCTGTCTTTGGTTCCATCTACGCCGAAACCCAGGTGAGGCTTGGCACCATGGACACAGTTATGGGCGCCTTAAAGGCAAAGTTTCGGAATTATCCTAGAATTTTGATTGTCTGTATTGTCCTAGCCCTTGTTTTAAGCGGGTCTTTGATGGGGGATGCAGTGGCGGCCTCCACTGTCATCGGTGTGCTTACCATTGGGGTACTTGCCAATATTGGATTGGCGCCGGAGATGATTTGCTGTATTATTGTGGCAGGGGCTTCCATGGGCTCTATTATGCCGCCGATTTCACAGGCATTTGCCCTCTCTGCGTCTTTGACAGGGGCAGAGCCGGATGCGGCGTTAGGCTATGGATACATCACAGTGCCCATTATTATTGCCATTGTGACTACCTACATGATTTTGATGTTTGTCAAAGGACATCCTCAGATTGTAGAGCGGGATTTGGAAGGCAACATCGTGGAGTGCAAAGAGACTGCCGGTGAAATATTGAAGAAAAACTGGAAAAGTTTAATTCCTCTTTCTGTGCTGGTGTTAGTAGTATTTTTCCGCAGTATAAATCTGCCGGCAATCAAGTTTGATCTGCCGACGGAAATTTTAAAGCATATCAATCTATTTACCATCGATCAGCCCACAGCGGATGCTTTGCTGTCTACAACAGGAATGGCCACAGGGGAAGGGTTTACCAATGTAACGATTTCTCTCTATGACTGGATCAGCAACGTCTCTATTTTGAAAGGCTTATCAAACGGCATTGTTTTATCGATTATTTTTGCCATGTGTGTTGCTTTTTGTTTCCCTCAGGTGAAAAATAACGCCAGGGACGTGATTGCCTGCGGATTAAGCAAAGTGCGGTACACAGCGTTTTTACAGATCTGCGCGGCCTTTATGCTGGGGGCATTTTACGCAGGGGGACAGATTGAAGCAGTTCAAGTGTTCGCCCAAGGACTGGACAGCAACGTTCTAAAGCTTGGCGGCGCGGCGGCGTTAATGTTAATTGGTATGTTGACTGGTTCTCAGTCCACGGCGCAGAATGTTGTGTTCTCTTTCTTTGGTCCGGCATTGATTGCCACAGGGCGTGACGCAACATTGACAGCAGTTGCCGGCGCGCATTTGGCGGCAGCTGGTATGGGACTTCCGCCGGTAGACATTACGACCTTTGTGGTTGCGGGAATTGTCGGCGGTATGTTGGGAAAGAAAGTGGACCCATTAAAGTCCATGATTTATATGGTGCCGATGTGCGTGGCCATGGCAGCAGTAGGAATCCTTTTTATGTACATATAGACAAAAAAAGAACAGGTGTTCATGCCTGTTCTTTTTTCTAACGTAGAAATAAGACAGCAACGGTCCCCGAAACCATTCTGTCCCATTCCTATTTTACCAAAAGAGGTTATCTATGATAATGTTATTATCTGCGTGTTTATACAGTTGCTTTCATCAAATGCTGAAGATTTCTGATGTTTCTTTCGTAAGCCTGAAATTCTTCCTCACTGGAAAGAAGGCGAAAACTTTCATTTAGGCAGACACCAGCGTTTTTTGCGTTAAACCATAAGGTAAACCCATGAAATGTTTTGATGCTGAAAGGCAACAGGCCAACCTGGTTTTTCATAGACAAATAAAGGTCCAAATTTTTTCGCACTGCCTGAAGATGGCTGTCAATTTCTTTCAGTGGGATCATAAAGCTGAACCGGCGTTTCTCAGAGAAAAGTCTCACGTAAGGTTCGCCGTCCCAAAATGCCATAGACATCTGACAAGATGGCTCAACTTCACTAAATAGCATATTATTTCTCTCATTGATCTCTTTCTTCTCCATTGTCTTCATAGGACAAAACCTCCTTACTTTTTAGATTCAGCAGAAAAATTTTAATGCTGATTTTTTATTTCTGCCCTTTTCTTAATTACATCTTAATAGAAATTCTTGATTTCGTATAGTAAATATTTGAGTATCAAAACTTACTATTTTTGTGTGACAAGTTTTTGTAGGAAGAAAAATGGCGAAAAATGGGGAAAGTCTGCAAAGGGATGTTGAGAGGCGGGGAAAAGGGGGACAAAAAGAGGCTCTATCATAGGAAAGAAGCATGGAATGAAAAAAAGTAATGAAAACAGCAAAAAATACGATAGAAAAAAGAAAAAATGAGCAACATAAAACGTGAAGTTATAAGACGGCAATCCTTTCTAGACAAAAGGGCCGTTTTTATGTTACAGCAGGTCAGTCAGACGATTTACATAACGCCATGCTGTTTTTTTTATGATCTCCTCTGCGTACAAAAAGGCTTCTTCCCTGACGGCTACCACTTTCATGCCGGCTTTTGCGGCTTGGGCCACAGCGAAATCGGCGTCCTCAAACACCATTGTTTTTTCCGGCGCGGCGTGGTACTGACGGGCTAACTTTAAGTAAATCTCAGGGGTAGTTTTGGTTAGGCCCAAAGAAGCGCTTGTATAAAGTTCGTTAAAAAAAGGAAGCAGTCCGGTGCGGCTGAGGGCGGGACGCAGGTAGGAAGCGTCGGAAGAGGTGAGTAAAACGATGGGCGCGCCGTAGCTGGAGAGATGACGCAGCAGTTCATAAGCTCCGGGCTTTGCAGGAATCCACTGTTCATAAGCGTTTCTGACAAGAGTTAATAGATCAGAAAGAATTTCTGGTTCTGTTTTTTTCACCCCAAAAGACCGCAGCACAGCAGCGGACTGAGAAAATGGTAAGGGCGCCAACATCCGGTCTAAATTTGGGGGCGGCGTTACTCCTTGGCTGAATAGATATTTGGCTCCCAGGCCATTCCACACAGGCATACTGTCTAACAGTGTGCCGTCCAGGTCAAAGATATACAGCTGAATTTCAGATAGATCCATAGGAATTCTCCTTTGCAGAGGTTATATTATAAAAAAGTATAGCACAGGAAAAAATAGAAAGGAAGTATTTGAAAAAGGAAATGAAATCTGGTATAATGCCGCTGAGATATGAGAAGGAGGATAAGTGGATGGCAGAAGCAATTGTGGAATGGATGGTTGCCCATATGGGCTCGATGGGAAGGGAATTGACCGTTTTTATTGTGTCTATCCTTCCTGTACTGGAACTGCGTGGCGGAATTATCGCCGGAGCGCTGATGGGAATGAATTTGATTCCTACCTTTGTGATTGCGTACATTGGAAATATACTGCCTATTCCAGTGGTGCTGATTTTTATCAGAAAAGTGCTGGAATGGATGAGGAAGACGCCGTTTCACTCTTTTGCACAGTGGTTGGAAAAAAAGGCGGATGACAAAAAGGAATCGATAGAAAAATATGCTTATTGGGGTCTCTTTTTGTTTGTGGCTATACCACTGCCTGGAACAGGGGCGTGGACAGGGGCGCTGATTGCGGCGCTTTTGCATATGGATATCAAAAAGACCTTTCCGGTGATCTGTTTGGGAGTATTGACAGCTGGCATCATTGTCTCTACGCTGTCATTCGGTTTGCTAAAAGTGTTGGGAATCGGCTGAGAAAGGCGGCGTTTGACAGATGGTGCAAAGAATTTCCTCTCCTTCCAGGACGAAGGAGATTATTGAAAGATATGGATTTAGCTTTAAGAAAAACTACGGACAAAATTTTTTGATCGACGGCAATATTTTGGATAAAATTGTGGAGGCGTCTCAGGTAGATCAGGAGGATTTTGTGTTGGAGATCGGCCCTGGAATTGGAAGCTTAACGCAGGTGTTGGCAGAGAGGGCCAAAAAGGTTGTGGCAGTTGAGATTGACAAAAAACTGATTCCTATTTTGCAGGACACGTTGGCAGGGTACGACAATGTGGAGGTGATTGAGGGTGATGTTTTAAAGCTTGATCTCAATCGACTGATTGATGAAAAAAATGGCGGCAAGCCCATTCGTGTGGTGGCAAACCTGCCGTATTACATTACGACACCGATTTTAATGGAGCTGTTGGAAAAAAAGGTGCGTTTAAAGTCTATCACTGTAATGGTACAAAAGGAGGTAGCCGAGCGTTTGGCGGCACCGGCGGGAAGCAAAGAGTACGGCGCTTTGACGGTTGCAGTACAATATTACTGCGGTGCCAGGTTGGATCTGATCGTACCGCCTTCCTGTTTTATGCCGCGGCCGAAGGTGGCAAGTGCTGTCATCACTTTGGACGTATCGGCAGAGCCTACAGTGAAAGTAAAGGATGAAGGCTTTTTCTTTGGGTTTGTCAAGTGCGCCTTTTCTCAGCGAAGAAAGACGCTGTTAAACTGTCTTAGCCACCAGGGTGGCTATGGGCTGGACAAAGAGACAATCAAAGAGGTGCTGCAGGAGGCAGGCTTTGACGAGCGGGTGCGTGGAGAAGCCCTTACCATAGAGGAGTTTGCAAAGCTAAGCGACCTTTTTTATGACAGAAAAAGGCCATAAAGTTTGTCAGTCCAGGAAGGAAAATGGTAAAAGCGGGGCAAGGGGCATAGAGAGAAGGCTATGGACCCCTTGTTTTTTGCGTGTCTATAAAAAATTCAAATGGGATAGGGATGAGGTTTCTTGCTTTCAGTTTATGTCAGAAATGAAACAGGCAGTGAAAACTTTGAAGAGTCTCTCTTCAGCATACTTAATTTTTGCTGTACTTAGCCGATATAAACAATAAATGCATATTTATGCAGAGGAAGACGATAAGAGAGATTACAGTCCTCTGACTCATTTTATTTTCTAAAGATTAAGAAAGGAAGTAAGAATCATGAAGAAAATTTTCCATCGACAGACACTTTATCGTCAGATGATGGGGGGCTACATACGAGTTATTTTATTTACCTGCATTTTGGGATTGATTATTTTTGTCCTGCAGGGGGCGCTGTACTGGAATTATCAAATGGTCAACAAAGAGGAAGAAAATAGATTACAGATTCAGCAGAGTATTGTGGCTCACTACGGCTGGATTATGCAGCTGAATGACAGTCTTCAAAACGGGACGGAGTTTGAGGGGAGCCTAGACCCTACCTCCTGTTCTTTTGGCCGGTGGGTGAAACAAAATCTGGACAGTGTCCAAGATGACCCAACAGCGACTTCCCTCGTGGAACAAATTGATATTCCTCATACGGAAATGCATACAGCTGCTGCGGAGGTTCTGCAAGTGAGACAGACAGATCCCAAAAGGGCTATGGAGTAGTTTTTGCAAGAGGTGAGGCCATATACAGATCAGGTGATTCAAAGATTAGGAAACTTAGATGACTATTACACAGAGCAGGCAGACAGTGCAAATGGAGCGTTTCGGGCGCTTCTGATTGTTACTTTACTCCTTGTTGTTCTTTTTACAGGGGGAATTGCCGTCTATTCTGTATGGTACGCAAATCGCTTGGCAAACCGTATTTCTAAGCCTGTGGTACATATGGCTCAATGGGCCAATCGTTTGGCAAAAGGCATGATAGAGTCAGAAAATAAGGAAGAGTTTCGTCGTATGGAGCAGGAGAATCAGGACAGCGAGGTTGGAGATATGATGGAGGCGTTTCAAAAGATGGCCGATCATATTCAACAGAATGTACAAGTGCTTCAGCGGGTGGCAAATGGTGATATGACTGCCTTTGTCCATATCTGTTCCAAAGATGATGTGCTTGGAAAGAGCCTCTACCATTTGGTACAGTCCAATGATGCTGTTTTTAATGAGATTATACAGGTGTCACGCACTGTAGCTACCAGCTCCAACCAAGTTGCTGATGTCAGCCATTTATTGGCAGAGGGCGCTGCTGAGCAGTCTGATGCCATTCAACAATTATCGGATGTGATTGAGGAGGCTGGAGATTTAATTCAGCGCAATGACGATCAGGCGCAGCAGGCCAAACAGATTGCGGATAAAATGAAAGAGGATACAGAGGTCAGCAACCAGCATATGAAAAGGTTGGTGGAGAGCGTTATGCGGATTCATGAGGCGTCTCAGCGCATCTCTGCTGTGGTGAAATCCATTGACGATATTGCCTTTGAGACTAATATTTTATCCCTCAACGCCTCCATTGAGGCTGCTAGAGCAGGCAGTGCAGGCAAGGGATTTGCTGTAGTGGCGGATGAGGTGCGTGCGTTGGCATTAAAGAGCAAAGAGGCAGCGCAGGAGAGTAAGGCTCTCATTCAAAGCAACATCGATGAGACAGAACAGGGAAGTGCGATTGCATCAGAATCAGCGAAGATCTTTGATGCAATTAATGAAGAAATTCATCAGATTGTGGAGATTGTGGGACGGGTATCTGCTTTATCCGAGGAACAAATGGCGGGGATTTCTACGATTACTGACAAAATCCGTCAGATCTCTAAGGCTACGACTGGAAACGCAGCAATTAGCGAGCAGTCCAGTGCGGCCAGCCATGAGATGAGCAAGCAGGCTGAAATTTTGCAGCAAAGTATGACACGGTTTCATCTGCGCAAGCGGACCCATGGCCAAGCATTCATACCGCTGGAGAAACAGGATGACCCAGCATTTATGAAGGCAGCCAATGAGGCATACCAGTATGCGCAAACATCTGGACAGGTTGGACAAAAACCGTATATCGATCCAGAAACTGTGTTGTAAAGGAATGCTTTTTTAGAGTTTTGTGGTGGAAAAGAGTGCATCAAAAGATGCGCTCTTTTTTTGTTTGACGGAAAAAGATAGATGCCTTACATTTTCTTTGGGGGAAGAAAATAAATTTGTAGGCTTATTTTTCTTCCTACCGCATATATTTCTAACAAAAGATGAAAGCGGGAGGAATGGGAATGTACAACAGAAGATATTTCAGGCAGTATGTAATGTTAAAGGGCAGCACGCAGTTTTTTTCCCAAGGTTCAAAGTTAGCGGGAAATGCAGTGATAGAGATTAAAAATGGCAAGGGAAGGATTAGTGTTGAGGCGCAGGGGCTTAGAATGCCATCGAAGCTGCGTGTATTTTTTATGTTCCCTGACGGGGAAGTGGAACTTGGCGCATTGACAGAAAACGGTCAGGGAAGAGGAATCTTAAAACAGGAGTTTTGGCCGGACAAAATAGGAGAGGGATGGAAGATAGAGGGGTTAGAGGGGATTGCCGCCTACGACAGGGAAAGCCTTGTCTTTTCTGGAAGTGTCAAGGAACACTTTCATCCGCGAAAGCTTCATCAGGCTGAGGTTTTGACAGTAGAGTCAGAAGAACCCCCTTCACCGGCTTTGGAGGAAATCAAGATGGAGAAGCCAAAGGAGGAAGTCGTGGAAAAGATGGAAGATCAAAAAGAGGAGACGGCGCCAAAAGAGCCGATAAAGGAACAAAAAGAGGAGACGACGCCGAAAGAGCCGATAGAGGAACAAAAGGAGGAGACAGCGCCAAAAGAGGAGGATCGGAACAAGATACTGGAAGAAGCGCTGTTGACTGCGGCTTCCTCCGGCAATATGCATGATACCTTTCGGCGGATTGCAAGTCAGTTTAGAAAAGAGATGGATATGCTGCAGGCGGCTGGGATTTTGACGCCGGAGGAAGCCGCCAGGGTGATGGGAGAAGAGACGAAAGGGCAGGAAGAAAAGCCATCCAGCCCGCCGGCGGCAGTTTGTTTCCAGGAAGAAAAGAGAGAGAATAAGGCGCAAACGTCAAAGGGGAAAAAGGGCCATGACCCCATTGAGGATATTTTTGCAGACCATGAGCATCTGTTTCCTTTTCCTACCGCTCAGGGGGAATGGGTGAGCATTACACCGCGGGAGATTGCCCTTCTTCCGGTAAAAAGCTGTCGGATGATTTCGTCGTCTTTTGTTTCAGCAGGGTTTCACAAGTACCGCCATCTGATTTTAGGCCGACAGGAAGGGAAACTATATTTGGGAGTGCCGGACCGCTTTTTTGTGGATCAGGCCATAAACAGGGTGCAGGCAGGCTACCGCAAATTTCTAAACTGCGAGGAAGGGGAGACAAAGGACGGCTGCTGCGGGTATTGGATGATGAATCTTTGAAAAATTGGTTGTATTTCTCCTCCCCTTTGTAGTATGATAATAAAAAAACAGAGGAAAAGGAGAAGTTTATGAGAATCAGAAAAAAGCCATGGGCACAGGAGGAATTAAACAATAACCCTCATATTATACATACGCCGGAAACATATAAGGGCAAATGGGCAGAGTATTTTGGAAATGACAGGCCGATTTATGTGGAAATTGGCTGCGGCAAAGGCCGGTTTATTGCGCAGAACGCGGCCTTATATCCAGAGATCAACTTCATCGGTGTGGAACGGCAGTCCAATGTCCTTGCCATTGCCGCGCGAAAACTGACGGAGCAAGAGAAAAACATTGCCCTTGTGCGGGCGGATGTGGAGACGCTGGAGGAGATTTTTGCACCGGAGGAGATCAAACGGCTTTATATCAACTTCTGCGATCCATGGCCGAAAAAACGTTGGGCAAAGCGCAGATTGACCTATCACGGCTTTTTGGAGCTATATAAACGGCTTTTTGGACCAAAAGGCGAAATCTTTTTTAAGACGGATAACAGAGGGCTGTTTGAGTTTTCTCTCAATGAGTTTTGCGGAAACGATTGGAAGTTATCCAATATTACTTTGGATCTCCATCAGAGCGGGTATGAGGGAAATGTGATGACAGAATATGAGGAGAAGTTCTCCTCTCAGGGAATGCCAATTTACCGGTTGGAGGCAAGATTTTCTAGGGAAGAAAAAAGTCCTGATGAAAGGACTTTTTGAGGGTGTCGAAATTTGGATTTCGATGAGTGAAGACAGAGGAAGAAACAGGAAGAAACAGACGGGTTCTATCGGCAAAAACGCCTCGAAACCCGCTGTTTTCTTCGGTAGAAGTGCGGGTTCCACTGGGGAAACTGCTTTGTTTAAAAACCAAAATCAGTTTTTCTACAGTCTGAAAAAGTCCTGATGCAAGGACTTTTTTTTATGGCAGATGAACCCAAACAGGGGCGCTTAATGGAGATAAGATACCGCCGTTACTGGAAGCAATTTTATAGTAGGCAGTTTGGCTGCCTGTCATGCCAAAGCAGTGAGGAAAGCCCCAATACCACATGTTTTTTCCGTTGGATGGGTTGAGGACTGGTTTGTAGGGGCCGTCGATGGTTTGGCTTGTATATAAAAGATAGTAATCGGCGTCATAAACAGCATTCCAGGTCAGGTAGGCAGTGTTATTTTGATAGGTAACAGTAAGTCCGGTAGGGGTAATGCTGCTGGCAGAATTTCCAAAAGCGCTAAGTGGCTCCAGCGCATAGGTTTGGCCTGAAAGGCTAGCGCTTATGGCAGGAATCTTTTTTAAGTCGTTGACAGGGATTCCATAGGTTTGGCCTGTTTCGCTGTAGGAGGAAAGAATGCCGATCACCTCCCCTGCGCTGTTAAAAAGGGGACCGCCGCTGCTGCCATGGTCGATGGTTACGGTTGTGGCGATGGCAGTGGAATTTTTTCCAATGACAACACCTGTGGAAACTTGGTTTAGACTGCCGTTTGGACAGCTGACGGCTGTCACGACATCTCCGTTTTTTACAGTGTCGGAGTTGCCGATAACTGCTGGATGGTAGATGCCGTTAATTTTAATGGCTGCAAGGTCGCGGCTGCGGTCATATCCCACAAGGAATACCGGCCCTGTATAGGTGGTCCCGTCGTGGAAAGTGACAGTTAAGCGGGAGGCGTTTTCCAGCACATGGCTGTTTGTCACAATGACGCCGTCGGTGGTGAGAAGAAAGCCGCTTCCCTGGATATTTCCGGTTTGGATCATGACGGCGCTTTCCTTCCATGGGTGCGATTGTTGGGGACCGGTCAAAGCGGCGGTATGGGTGCTTTCAGACCAATCAATCGTCAGCCCTGCAGCTTCGGCGAGAAACCGGAGGGGAACCATAGCGCTGCCAAAAGAGAGATAAGGGGGCGTATCCAAGATGACTGTGGTCTCGTCAATCCAGGCATAAGGGTTTTCGATTTGAAGGGTGAGAAGGGTTCCATTTTTTTTACCGTAAATATATTGGCCCTCTTCCTCCCAACTGACTTGGTAGCCCAACTGTTCCAAGGCAGTGCGCATAGGAACCATCACATGGCCGTTGACAAGTTCCGGCGGTGTGTCAAAAGAAATTTTGGCGCCATTATAGGTGACGGTGATATTGGCGGCGAAGGAAACAGTAGAAAAAATGAGGAAAAGAACTATACATATGGGAACAAAGCAAAGCTTTCGCAGCTTCATATAAGGCACATCCTTTCTCTTTGGATACGTTTATTATAGAATCCTTTGGGGAAAAGATAAAGAGCTAGAGCATTAATTTTTTTTCATTGACGGCAGGGAAATAAAGTTGCTCTTGACTTTTCTTGCCATAGTCCTATAATGAGTAAACACAGAACAGAGAGGGAGAAGCTGGTAGTATGGACGAATTAAAGAAAAATGTTGTGACAGAAGAAAATCGGCTGGCGGTATCCAATCGAGTGGGAGCGATTTCCGTAGCGCTCAATTGTCTGTTAGCCGCAGTGAAAATTTTTGCCGGCATTGTAGCTCACAGTCATGCTATGATTGCAGACGGCGTACACACCATCTCCGATGTGGTCTCCACAGCGGCAGTGATGATTGGTATGGTGTTTTCTACCAAACCTGACGATAAAGATCACCCCTATGGTCATGAGAAGATTGAGGCAGAGGTGGGAAAGCTTCTGTCCATGGCGTTGATGGCTACAGGGATTGGCGTTGGTTGGGCGTCAGTGAACACAATAATCAATGGAAGCTATACAAAACCTGGAGTGCTGGCGGCCATCGCGGCAGTACTTTCCATTATCGTGAAGGAATGGATGTATCACTATACCGTTCGTGCTGCAAAAAAAATCAACAGCCCTGCCATGAAAGCGGATGCCTGGCACCATCGCTCTGATGCCCTCAGTTCCATCGGTACGCTGGTGGGAATTACAGGGGCTATGTTAGGGCTTCCGATTTTGGACCCGTTGGCAGGACTGATTGTGTGCGTTATGATTATGAAAGTATCCTTCAGCATTTATGTACAGTCCCTCAATCAGCTGATTGACAAGGCGGCAGATGACGCCTATGTGGCATCCATCCGTAAGGTTATTGAAGGAATCGACGGGGTGGAGGCCATTGACGATATCAAGACAAGAATGCATGGGGCGAAATATTTTGTGGATGTAGAGATTGGGGTGGACAGCGACATTACGGTGCGGCAAGGCCATGACATTGCGCAAAAGGTCCATGACGCCATTGAGGAAAAGGTAGACAGTGTGAAGCACTGCATGGTCCATGTCAATCCGGTGGACAAATAGAAAAGAAAGAGACCAGTGGACGGAGGAGAATCCTTTTGTCCGCTGTTTTTTTTGCGGTATATTTTTCTTGTATTTTGCAAATTCATATGTTATAATCCAAATCATACCAAACAACTAGGTATTTACAGTCACAGGTTTTTTGCTTTATTTTGAGAAAGAAGGGATTTTTTTGAAGATAGCTAACAATTTGACAGAACTAATCGGCAACACCCCTTTGGTGCGCTTGACAAATTATAGAAAAAAATATAATTTAAAAGGGGAGATTGTAGTTAAAATAGAAGCCTTTAATCCGTTGGGCTCTGTGAAGGATCGGGCAGCATTGTCTATGATTACAGAGGCAGAAAACAGCGGCCAACTGAAAGAGGGCGGCATGATTATTGAGCCTACCAGTGGAAACACAGGCATTGGTCTTGCCTATATTTCGGCAATCCGCGGGTATCGTCTGGTGCTTACTATGCCGGAAACAATGAGCATCGAACGGCGGAAGCTATTAAAAATGCTGGGGGCAGAGATTGTTTTGACCCCGGGAAAAGAGGGAATGAAAGGTGCCATTGATGCGGCAAAACGCTTGCAGGAGGAAAATCCAGGAAGTTTCATTCCAAACCAGTTTGAAAATCCGGCGAATCCGGCCATTCACCGGCAAACGACAGCAGAGGAAATTTGGCGGGATACTGACGGAAGGGTAGATTATTTTGTTGCCGGTGTGGGAAGCGGCGGAACCATCGCAGGCACCCTAAGCCGGTTAAAGGAATATAATAAAGAGATTCGCGGGGTTGCGGTGGAGCCTGCGTTAAGCCCTGTTTTAAGCGGCGGGAAGGCAGGGCCTCATGGAATTCAGGGCATTGGCGCTGGGTTTATTCCAAAGACGCTGGATGTGTCCTTGTTGGACGAGATCATAACAGTGACAAACGAGGAAAGTTACGAGGCTGCCCGCCAAGTGGCAAAGACCGATGGCATATTGGTAGGCATCAGTGCCGGCGCGGCCATTGCGGCGGCTACAAAAATTGCCCTGCGGGAGGAAGCGAAAGACAAGCGGATTGTGGCTTTGCTTGCCGACACCGGGGAACGTTATCTCTCCACACCGTTATTTGATTAAGGAGTTGAACTGCAAATGAGAATTGGTTCTGGTTATGATGTGCATAGGTTTGACAAGGATAGAAAGCTGATTTTAGGCGGCGTAGAAATTCCTTTTGAGATGGGGCTTTTAGGCCACTCCGACGCAGATGTGCTGCTCCACGCCATTATGGACAGCATCCTAGGCGCAGCGGGGTTAGGCGATATTGGCAGGCATTTTCCAGACAGTGACGAAAAATACAAAGGAATTTCAAGTTTAGAGCTGTTAAATCAAGTTTGGGGCTTGCTAGATGAAGAAGGATATTGTATAATAAACGTTGATGCGACCATTGTGGCGCAGAAACCAAAGTTGGCACCCTATCTCATTCAAATGCGGGATCTCATTGCCAGGGCCCTTCGCGTTTCTCCAAACCAGATCAACATCAAGGCGACGACCGAGGAAGGTTTGGGCTTTACAGGAAACATGGAAGGGATTTCAGCCAATGCGGTTTGTCTGATAGAAAATAAGTGAAAATGGCGAAGAAGGAAAGAGTAATCCGATGGTTACGCCACCTAGAGAGATGCTGGATGGAAGATGGTTCCATGCTGAAACCGGCGTTGTGGTCAGAACGGATGAAGTGCATTCCGGAGCCGGACGGGCGAAAACAGTAGTCCGCCACGCAGGGGCAGCGTTACAGGCCCAGACAGTAATGGCTGTTGAGGAAGCGGGAAAGGCCTAGCCTTTTCAAGCAGAGTGGAACCACGGAACTTTTTACTCCGTCTCTGAGAGATCAGAGGCGGAGTTTTTTTATTCCGATTCAGTTTCTCTTGACAGGATAAGTTGATGAAGGAGGTTATGTTGTTATGGGGCTTCGAGAAGAAATCCAGGTCATCCGAGAAAAGGACCCTGCGATGAAAAGTAGCCTGGAGGCGTTGTTATACCCTAGTTTTTGGGCGGTAATCAATCACAGAATTGCCCACTGGTTTTACAAAAAAAATATGTTTTTTATCTCCCGTATGATTTCCCAAGTGTCCAGGATGTTTACGGGAATTGAAATCCATCCAGGCGCTAAAATCGGCAAGAAGTTTTTTATCGACCACGGCATGGGCGTTGTGGTGGGGGAAACCTGCGAGATTGGCGACAACGTCCTTTTATATCAGGGGGTGACTTTGGGCGGCACAGGGAAGGATAAAGGAAAGCGGCACCCAACCATCGGCAACAACGTCATGATCGGCAGCGGCAGTAAAGTGTTAGGACCGATTGTGATTGGCAATAATGTAAAGGTAGGCGCAGGCAGCGTTGTGCTGCATAACGTGGACAATAACTCCACTGTGGTAGGCGTTCCGGCAAGGTACGCAGGAGGCAGCGGAAAAAATCAGTCTGTAACGCCTTCTGACGCAGTGGATCAGATTGACATCGCCGATCCAGTAGAGACAGATATTGAGAGAATGAAAGCTCAGATTGCGGCGCTGGAACAGGAAGTAGAGAGATTAAAAAAAGGAGAGGATCGCCAATGAAAGTTTACAACACACTGACAAGAAAAAAGGAAGAGTTTGTGCCGATAGAGGAAGGCAAAGTAAAAATGTATGTCTGCGGCCCTACGGTGTACAACTATATCCATATTGGAAATGCAAGGCCGTATGTTGTCTTTGACACGGTGAGACGGTATTTGGAATACAAAGGCTATGATGTGTCCTATGTGCAGAACTTTACAGATGTGGACGATAAAATCATCAAAAAAGCCAACGAGGAACATTCTTCCATGGAGGAAGTGGCAGGCAGATTTATCAAGGAAGCTTTTCGCGACGCAGACGGGCTGAACGTCAAGCGGGCTACAGTGCATCCGCGGGTGACACAGGAGATGGACGGCATACTGGAGATGATTGGGACGCTCATTGACAAAGGAGTTGCCTATGAAAAGGACGGCACTGTTTATTTCAACACGAAAAAGTTTCAGGACTATGGAAAGCTCAGCAAAAAAAATTTAGATGAGCTCATTGCCGGCGCCAGCAACAGGGTGGATCAGGACGACGCCAAAATCAATTCCACAGACTTTGTGTTGTGGAAGCCAAAAAAAGAAGGGGAGCCTTTTTGGCAGTCGCCATGGAGCGAAGGCCGGCCTGGATGGCATATTGAGTGCTCTGTCATGGCAAGAAAGTATTTAGGCGATACCATTGACATTCATGCCGGCGGCGAGGACCTGATTTTCCCGCACCATGAAAATGAAATCGCCCAGAGCGAGGCGGCAAACGGCAAGCCTTTTGCCCACTATTGGCTGCACAACGGGTTTATTACAGTCAACAAGGAAAAAATGAGCAAATCTGCTGGCAACTTTTTTACAGTGAGAGAAATTTCAGAAAAATTCCCTTATGAAGTGATGCGGTTTTTCCTGTTAAACGGTCATTACAGAAGTCCTATTGATTTCAGCGACACGCTGATGGCGGCATGCCAAAACGGTTTGGAGCGAATTAAAAATTGCCATAAGGACGCTGTATACTATATGGACCACTGCAAGGTAGAGGAGGAGACGCCGGAAGAGAGGGCGCTGGAGACAGAGCTTGAAGGCTACAGAGTGCAGTTTGAGACAGCCATGGACGACGATTTTAACACTGCGGACGCGGTGACGGCGGTTTATGACCTGGTACGTTTTATCAACACCAAAGTGAAAGGGGTTTCCAGCCGGCAGTTTGCGCAAAAAGCGGTGAAGGAACTGGAGGAGCTGTTGGATGTGCTGGGCATTCAATACGCTGTGGAGGAAGATTCAGGCGAGGACACAGCAAAGATTGAGGAATTGATCGCAAAGCGGGCTGAGGCGAAAAAGGCGAAAGATTTTGCTACAGCAGACGCCATCCGTCAGGAGCTTTTGGAGATGGGAATTACAATCAAAGACACCAGAGAAGGCGTTCAGTGGTATAGGAGTTAAAAGGGATGGAAGAAGAGAAACGTTGCAATCTGTCTATGGAGGACTGTTTTTTACAGGCGGTTTTGGCAGGGGAAAAAAAGATCGATCCCCGTCAGCTTTCGCCTTTGACTTTGGCGTTTGTGGGGGATGCAGTGTTTGAGATTTATGCGAGAACCCACGTATTATTTCAGACCGGCAACGCCCCTGTCAGCAAGTTTAATAAGCTGGCGCGGGGGATTGTCAATGCAAAGGCGCAGGCAGAGATGGTTTTTGTTTTGGAGGAACTGTTTACAGAAGAGGAAAAAGCGGTTTACCGCAGGGGCAGAAACGCCAAAAGCTACACCATGCCAAAAAATGCGGATATGATGGATTACCGCCATGCCACAGGGCTGGAAGCGGTGTTTGGGTATCTCTATTTGGAGGGACGAATGGAGCGGCTGACGGCGCTGTTTCAGGCAGGATTACAGAAAAAGAAATCCTAAATATGAAAGGCTCTTTGATGCAAAAACACATCAAAGGGCCTTTTTTATGAGAAAACAGTAGAATACTACATATAACTATGCTATTCCACCGCTCTTGGATTGATTTTCCATCAAATATCGGTGCTTTTACTGATTCTTTTGCACTTTCAAATTCACATCCATCTTCAATATCACAATATCCCGCCCAATCAGGCTTTTCATATTGCGGGAGATACCCTAAATAATGTTCATTCTTATCTGGGCCATCAGCAAAATACACAGCGATATCGATGGGGGAAAAGGGAAGAAAAGAAAGACTGCTTTACAGAAAAAGCAGGGGGGATTATAATACAAAGGAGTGGAATTGCAGGAAAAGGGGGAGAAAAATGGAAAATTTAATTTTATCGTTTACTGTGGTTTTTCCGCTGTTTGCTCAGCTTGTGCTAGGGTACTTTTTGCGAAGGATCGGGCTTTTTGACGACCACACTCTGCAAAAATGCAATAAATTGATTTTTAAAGTATTTTTGCCGTGTCTTTTATTTCTCAATATCTACACATCGGACATCAGCCAAGTGTTTAATGGAAAGCTGATTGTGTGCGCGGCCCTTACAGTGCTGGTAACTTTTGGAGCGCTGATGGTGGTTGTGCCTATATTTGAAAAGGACAACAAAAAAAGAGGCGTTATGGTGCAGGGGATTTATCGGAGTAATTTTGTGCTTTTTGGCGTGCCTGTCACCATCTCTCTTTTTGGCGACGGCAATATTGGCACGGCGTCCATTATGATGGCGGTGGTTGTGCCCCTATTTAATATTTTAAGCGTGGTGGCGTTGGAGACCTTTCGCGGCGGCAAGCCTAATGGAAAAAAGATGGCCAAGGGGATTGTGAAAAATCCACTGATTATCGCCTCTGCCTTAGCGGTAGTTTTCTTACTGACAGGGCTGAAGCTTCCTGAGATTTTGGTTAAAACGGCGACGGATATCTCCAAGGTGGCAACGCCTATGTCTCTTTTGGTTTTGGGCGGTACCTTTGATTTTAGCAAGCTCAGAGGAAATTTATTGGAGATGTTTGTTGGAATTTTTGGCCGTTTGGTGCTGGTTCCGGCAATTTTTCTGCCGATTTTTGCAGCCCTTGGCTTTCGCGGCATGGAGATGGGGGCAGTGCTTGCTATGCTTGCCTCGCCGACAGCAGTCTCCTCCTTCCCGATGGCCATTGAGATGGATGCTGACGGCACGTTAGCTGGACAAATTGTTGTGGGAACGACCATGTTTTGTATTTTTACCATCTTTTTTTGGATCTTTTTCCTCAAACAGATGGGATGGATGTAGAAGCGCTTTTTATTTACAAAAAAACAGCGCTGTGTTATGATAAAAAATAAAGATTGAGCGAAAAAGAGGAGGGTTTACAGATGGAAAAGAAATATCAGGCGCGAAACCAGGGCAGTGATGAGGAGAGAGAAACGCAGCTGGAAGGAAGAAACGCCATATTGGAAGCCCTCAAAAGCGGCAGAGATATAGAGAAACTTTTGGTGCAGAAGGGCAATGTGGAAGGTACCATTCGCCGAATTGCGGCCCAGGCGGCAGAAAAAGGCGTGGTCATTCAGGAAGTTGACCGGCGGAAGCTGGACGAAATCAGTCAGACAAAAAATCATCAGGGAGTGATCGCTTTTGTTCCTGCTCATCCCTATGCCTCTGTGGATGATATTTTTGCTAGGGCGGAGGAAAAGGGGGAAAAGCCTTTTCTGTTGATTTTAGATAATATTACAGATCCCCACAATTTGGGCGCAGTCCTTAGAACGGCGGAGACCAGCGGCGCCCATGGGGTGATTATACCAAAACGCCGGTCTGTAGGGCTGACGGCTACTGTGGCGAAAACGTCTGCTGGGGCGGTGGAGTATGTGCCGGTGGCACGGGTGACCAATATTCCCCGTACCATTGAGGAGCTGAAAAAACGCGGCGTTTGGGTGACTTGTGCCGATATGGACGGAAGCGACTATTACGAGGCAGATTTTCGGGACGCCATTGCCATTGTGATTGGAAGCGAAGGGGAAGGCGTCAGCCGGCTGGTGAAAGAAAAGTGTGATTTTACTGTGGCGATTCCTATGTACGGCAGGGTTTCTTCTTTAAATGCTTCTGTGGCGGCAGGGTTACTGATGTATGAGGTTGTACGGCAGAGACATTACGCAGGTGAAGAAGCGGTGAGAAGAAGTTGAGAGAGGAATTTCTGCTGGTTGACGGGTATAATATCATTAACGCCTGGACGGAGCTGCGCCAATTAAGGGATCTCAGTTTAGAAAGCGCCAGACAGCGGCTATTGGAGCTTTTAGCCAATTACCAGGGGTACAAAAAAAATACAGTGATTGTGGTCTTTGACGCCTATGGAGTCAAGGGCGGACAGGGCGGAGATTACACCTACAATAAAGTCCATGTGATTTTTACAAAAGAGGCGGAGACGGCAGACCGGTATATTGAGCGGGCAGTGCACAGGCTGCCTGACGATTATCGGGTGCGGGTGGCATCCTCTGACGGTTTGGTTCAGTCTATTATTTTGGGGCTTGGGGCGGTGCGTCTCAGTGCTAGAGAGCTGAAAGAGGAAGTGGAGCAGACGGAAAAGACCATCCGCAGCCACATCGAAAAAAGACCAGTCAAAAGCAATACACTGATGGATCATTTAGACGAAAAAACAGCGGCATGGCTGGAAGAAATGCGGCTGGGCAGGAGGGCAGAAAACAGCGATGCACACAGAGAAGCAAACTTACAGCGAAAGGACAGACGAGACGCTCATCGATCAAATAAGAAGTGGTGACGCCTTGGCGCAGGAATTTTTGTTGGACAAGTATAAGGCAGTGGTAAAAAGCAAAACACGGCCATATTTTCTTATGGGCGCAGACAAGGAGGACATTCTTCAGGAGGGGATGATTGGGCTGTATAAGGCAGTGCGGGATTACCAGCCGGAGAAAAACATCTCTTTTCGGTCTTTTGCAGAGCTTTGCATCAACCGGCAGATCTATACAGCCATTAAAAGTGCAGCGCGGCAAAAGCACATGCCTCTAAATTCCTATGTGTCGCTGAATAAACCGGTGTTTGAGGAGGATCAGGAAGGGTCCTTATTGGATTTATTGAAGGAGGAGGCTGTATCCAATCCAGAGACGCTGGTAATCGGGCAGGAGAGCAGAAACTTTATTGAGGCACACATGAACGACAGCTTGACGGCGTTGGAGATGAAAGTGCTCAAATACCATTTGGATGGAAAAAACTATGAAGAAATTGCAGCACTGATTGGCAGGCCGGAGAAATCTGTGGACAACGCCTTACAGCGGATCAAAAAAAAGCTGGAGAAATTTATTGCCGAAAAAAAATCTTGACGTTTCATGGAAAGTGTGATATGATAGCACCCGTGAGTGCAACAGGTGTAAGGTCAACGTCATGTGCAGGAGCAAAAAACGTGACAGAGCCTTTGCTACCGTGGCTCAGTAGGTAGAGCGTCGCCTTGGTAAGGCGGAGGTCACGGGTTCAAATCCCGTCGGTAGCTTTTTTTCGGAATGATCAAAAACCGTGTATCTATGATATACGGTTTTTTGTGTACAAAAACCGGCAGCAGAGGCCGGTTTTCAAACAAACAATATTATACATGCTCTGCAATATAGTACAGAAGTTTTTCGGAGTCCTCCCAGCCAAGGCAAGGGTCTGTGATGGATTTGCCGTACACATGGTCATGAATGCTCTGACTGCCCTCTTCAAGAAAGCTTTCGATCATGACGCCTTTGACCAGACGACGGATGTCCCCGTTGAGGGAGCGGCTGTGAAGGATTTCGGAGACAATACGCGGCTGCTGGTCAAATTTTTTGCCGGAGTTATTGTGGTTGGCGTCAATAATAGCCGCTGGATTTTGCAGATCACGCTCTGCGTATTTTTCCAATAGAAGCATCAGGTCTTCGTAGTGATAGTTGGAGATGCTGCGGCCGTATTTATTGACAGAACCACGGAGGACGGCATGGGCTAAAGGATTGCCGCTTGTCTCAATTTCGTGATTGCGGTAGATGAAATTATGCTTGCCTTGGGCCGCGTGGATGGAATTCAGCATGACAGAGAAATCGCCGCTGGTCGGGTTTTTCATGCCCACAGGGACGTCAATGGCGCTTGATACCAGACGGTGCTGCTGATTTTCTACAGAGCGGGCGCCAATGGCGATATAGCTTAACAGGTCGTCCAGGTAGACAAGGTTTTCTGGATAAAGCATTTCATCAGCAGCTGTAAGATGGGACTCTTTGATAGCGCGGATATGCATAGAACGGATGGCCTTGATGCCCTCGTAAAGATTAGGCGCTTTTTCAGGGTCCGGCTGATGGAGCATTCCTTTGTAGCCGTCGCCGGTGGTGCGAGGCTTATTGGTATAGATTCGCGGAACAAGAAGCAGTTTATCTTTTACCTTCTCGTTAACCTTTGCAAGGCGTGACACATAATCGCACAGGGCGTCCTCATCGCTTGCGGAGCAAGGGCCGATGACAACGAGAAAACGGTCCAGCTTCCCTTCAAAGACGTCGCGAATCTGCTGGTCTTTTTCCTCTTTTATTTTTTTCAGGTTTTCAGGCATTGGCACCTCAGCCATCATTTCCTGCGGCGACGGGATAACCCGAACATTCTGATAACTCATTTTGTATCGTTCCTTTCTTTTGTTAAAGTATTTCTTGAAAAAAAAATTCGACTATAGTATACTAAATTCATATACAGTTTGCAATGAAAAGATTGTAAATTCACGCCTTTACCTGTGGAGGAAAGGCTACGGAGGAAAGAAAAACATGGAATCTGCGGAGAAGAAAAAAACTATATTCAGCGGTATGCAGCCTTCTGGATTTGCAACGCTGGGAAATTATTTGGGCGCTTTAAAAAATTGGATCAAGCTTCAGGATGAATATCACTGTATGTACTGTATTATGGATGAGCATGCCATTACCGTCCGTCAGGACCCGGCAAAGCTGAGACAGCAGGAAAAAGAAATGCTCATACAGTATTTGGCAGTGGGGCTGGACCCTGAAAAGAATATCATTTATTATCAATCCCATGTGCCACAGCATGCGGAATTAGGATGGGTTTTAAACTGCTTTACCTACATGGGTGAGCTGAACAGAATGACACAGTTTAAAGAAAAGTCGCAGAAACATGCGGATAACATCAATGCAGGACTATTTACCTATCCAGTGTTGATGGCGGCGGATATTTTGCTGTATCAGACAGATTTGGTGCCGGTGGGAGAAGACCAGAGGCAGCATTTGGAAATTGCCAGGGACATTGCAGAGCGGTTTAACGGCGTTTACGGCAATGTATTTACTGTACCGGAAGCCTACATCAATAAAGTAGGGGCTCGGGTGATGGCGCTGCAAAATCCAGAGAAGAAAATGTCCAAGTCCGACGAAAATAAAAACAACACCGTCATTCTCATGGATGAGCCGGCGGTAATTATGAATAAATTTAAGCGGGCAGTGACAGACTCAGAAAACGAGGTGCGCTATAGTCCAGAGAAACCAGGCATCAGCAATCTCTTAGACATCTATTGTGCCGTTACGTCAAAGACAATTCCAGAGGCGGAAAAAGAATTTGCCTGCTGTGGTTATGGGCAGTTTAAGACGGCGGTTGGTGAGGCTGTTGTGGCAGAGCTGGAGCCGATTCAAAAGCGTGTGCGGGAGTTGGAGAAAAACAAGGACTATTTAGAAAGTATTATCAAAACCAACACAGAGCGGGCCAGCCATTTGGCCAGCCGCACGTTAAATAAAGTTCATAAAAAGTTAGGCTTTGCGCCTAGAGTTTAAGGACAGCAATTTTTTTTGCTGTCTTTTTTTGCGGATTAGGACTCTTTTTTTCTCTGCCGCATACAGTGGAATAGGGGAAAAAGGAGGACGAAGGTATGGATAAGAAAAAATGGCTGATGACGGCCGGAGCAGGGGCGCTGATTTTAGGCATGACGGCTACGATTTATGGGTTAAACACGTCCCTGAACCGGTCAGAGCTGGAGCGGCCCAACGAGTACAACAACCGAATTGCCATTGCCGAGACAGTGTTAAAGGATACAGGATTGGACGATCGGTTTACAGCAGACGAGGTGCAGGAGATCTTTGTCAACTGGGGGGACGTGGCAGGGGAGAGAAACGACCCTGAGGAGGCTGTGGTCATTTTACAGATTACGCCGCAAAACGCCGTATCCGCAGTGTATACGCCCAATGGAGACGATTTTCATTATATTGGGTCCACGGGGGAGTATTTTTTAGTGCAAAACGTCTATTTTGTCCCATACCGCGGGTCGGTCAATGACATGATTTTAATTGAGGAACAGGCAAATCAGAAAGTTGGAGCGCAGGAAAAAAGCAGTTTCCTGCGGGGATACATCTTTGAAGACGGCGCCTTTCAGGAGATTATCAGCATTCCACAAAATATTGAAGCCTACTGGAACATGCGGTGGGAGCCTGGAAAGGAAAATGAAGATAATTTATGGAAAAAAATTTCTCAAAAAACAGAACCTATCTGGAACGAAACCAACTATCCTGTGTTAAACTTGATGCATTATCAAACATACGCTGTTTCAGACGAAGACACGGAGATGATTCCAGAGGAGGATACGTTCCAGGTGCAGAAGGAACGGGCGATTACAGAACAGTTTATCTGGAGCAATGAATGGAACAGAATGATTATGGGAGAAAAAATTGAGAAGGCGACAGGGCAGAAAGTAGCGGTGATTGAGGATTTGGCCAATTCGCCGTATGCTCTTTTGGACGAATATGGGGATAATGTGAACAAAGTCCGAATTCAGAGGAAGGACGGCACAAAAGCCATTGTGTATAAAGATGCGCTGGAGGATCTACAGCCTACCGGTCAGCCGGCTGCCAAGCAGGTGTGGACAACAGCAAAAAAGGATACATAAAAAAGCCTAATATTAGAGGCGAAAAAAAGCGGGGGAGAAGGGAAAAACTTCTCGCCCGTTTTTTCTATGATGATAGAAAAAATGTATAACGCAAATGGAACCTAAGTTGCATTTTATTACCTAAAAGCAAAACGGCATAGCCGAAGCTATGCCGTATCTTTTAAGATTATGTTACTCTACCAGGTCAGAAAAAGAGAAAGGCTGTGCATTTTCTGGAAGTTTAATTTCTGGTGTGCTTTCCAGTTTGGAGTACTGAATGTCAGCCATAATGGATGCGCCAAGGAAAGAACCGCTCAGTTTCATGTTCATATCCTGATTCAGGGTGATATTCATAGAAAACAGTACTTGTCCGTCCATTTCAGATGTCATAGCCATAGAATATCCAGTAGCATGGTCTTGGCCGTCAGTCTGAATCGAGATGGACATATCTACAGAAACACCGTCTTCGTCCACGCTGTAGTCTGCCTGATAGCCTTTGGAAGATTGATGGAAGCGCTGGTCGCAGTAGAAGTCTCTCATTGTTTTTTCCATAGCGTAAGCGGCTTCAGGGTCGCTGTGGAACATGCTTGTAATAAATTTCTGCATATAGGAAGAGAAATCCATACTGCCAGGGTCCATTAAGCCTTTGAGAGCGTCAACATCCATACCTAACATATCAAAAACTTCACCTAAGTCCATGACGTACCATGCTGCTTCTCCATCCGTTGCTCCGAAGAAGAAATAAAGTTTGTTTGTGTCCAGGTCAACAATGTATTTGATGTTTTCCAGCTGTTTTAAAAGCTCTTTGGTAGCTTCATCGTCGCCGCCATACTCTGACTTTGTCAACATTTCAAAGGCAGTGATCGTATCTGTGGTAACAGATGTAATATCGCTTTTTGTGGAAAGATCCAGCACGTCTGGATAATTGACATCTACGTTCAAGGTGCCTTCTGCCTTCATATTTGTATTGTACTCAGCGCTGAAGGCGTTTAATTTATCCATAATTTCATAGGTAGGTGTTTCAAAGGAGACTTTTCCGTTTTCCACAGTGCCGGCCATACCGAAAATGTCTTCCGCAGAGGTGACTGTGACAAATGTTCTGTCGTCGGTGAGGACAGATGGTGCCATAGGAATGCTGTAGGTTTGCCCGTCTTTTGTAATTTCCACAGTGGAACCACCGATTTGGAACACAATTTTTTCATCGCCTTTGGTTGCCACAATGCCTTCTTCTGTCTGTACTGCCTGATAGCCTTCTGTCTCCATCATAGCTGCATAAGGAAGATACAGTGTGCCATCTGCCTCATAAGGCGTAACGTCGGTGAAGGTGACAGATTGGCCATTAATTTCGATTCCTGTGTCTGACTGTGCAGCAAATGCAGGAACGGAAGTAAGCGCTACCGCTGCTGAGACGACAACAGGAAGCGTTTTTGACATAAATTTCATAAAAAAACCCCCTTTATTTTTCATATTACTTTATTTTATCATACAATAGAAAAAAAGAAAACAAAAACCCGCCAAAAAAGCGGGTTAAATTTTTAAGTCTTTTAAAATGCCTTCATAATCGATAAGCTTTGTGAGTTCGGAAAAGACGCTGTCAAACAGATGGTCGTAGCCTGTGAGGCTTAAATGCACGCCATCCTCCTGCAGACAGGAAGCAAGGTCACCCTCGGACTCTGTGAGAAGATACTCATAAAAGTCGATGACAGGGCAGTGGTGTATTTTGGCCACATCCTTTACGACCTGGACGTACTGGAGAATTCTGTCGTTGCTGTAAAAAGGCATGGCCTCCGACTCCAAAACTGGTGGAGGTGTGATGAGGACAGGAATTGGCTGACAGTGATTCAGACCTGTCTGGTTATGATGATTTTGGATTTGGGCAACCATTTGGGTCAAGTTGTTTTCATACTCTTTTAACGGACGGAATTGACCTTCAATGGCAGAGCTGTCGTTGGTGCCAAAAAGAAGGAAGACAATATTTGGGTGATGGCGCAAAACGTCTGTTTCCAGCCGTTGCAAGCCTTCTCTTGTGGTATCGCCGTTGACACCGCTATTGATAACGTTCCAGCAGACCGCAGGAAAGTAGGACGGCATAAATATATCCAGACGGCTGATATAGTTATCTTTTGTTCTGACGCCATAGCCGTAGGTGAGACTATCACCAAACCCTACGATTGTTGTTTTAATCATATGGATACCTCTTTCCTTTTTCCATGAATTTACAGTTGGTTAATATAATCATAAAAGCTAGGGAAGGAAATGTCAACACATTGGCTGTCGTTTATGACAGTCTCCCCTTGACAGGCTAGGGCGGCAATGGCAAGGCTCATGGCGATGCGGTGGTCCATGTGGCTGTCGATGACAGCACCTTTGAGCGGGAAACCGCCATGGATCAGCATACCGTCGGCTGTCTCTTCGATGTGAGCGCCCATTTTGGATAGCTCCGTCACCACAGTTTGAATGCGGTTGGACTCTTTTACCTTCAGTTCCTCGGCGTCTTTGATCACTGTTGTGCCCTCTGCAAAGCAGGCAGCAACGGCAAGGACTGGGATTTCGTCAATAAGGCGAGGGATAAAAGCACCGCCAATGGTTGTAGCCTTTAGGGAGGAGCTTTGTACCACAAGGTCGCCCACCATTTCCCCGCACGAAACCCGTTGGTTGATAAGTTTCACTTGGGCGTTCATCTGTTGAAGGATGTCAATGATTCCTGTGCGGGTTGGGTTTACGCCCACGTTTTTGATGGTGACAACAGAGTCTTTTAAAATACAGCCGGCCACAAGGAAATAGGCGGCGGAAGAAATATCCCCTGGGACGATGATGGGCTTTGCGTAAAGCTCAGGCACAGGATGGCAGATTACCCGGTCGTTTTCTCTGCGGATATCAGCGCCTAGATAGTTGAGCATAATTTCTGTGTGGTCTCGGGTAGGTTGCGGCTCTGTGACGACAGTATCGCCCTGGGCGTAAAGACCGGCTAAGAGGATGGCACTTTTTACCTGGGCGCTTGCCACAGGAAGGGTGTAGGAAATGCCGTGTAGGCTTTGGCCGTAAATGTGTAACGGCGCGCAGCGTTTGCCATTGGTCATCGTGGCCTCTATGTGAGCGCCCATCTGTGTGAGAGGTGTTGCCACCCGGTCCATAGGACGTTTTTGGATGGACTGGTCTCCGGTGAGACGGCTGTCAAAGGGCTGACCAGCCAACAGGCCGCTCATCAGGCGCAGGGTAGTGCCGCTGTTTCCCACATCCAACACTTTTTGCGGCGCTGTCAGCCCGTGAAGGCCTCTGCCAAAGACGGTGACATGGGTGCCTTCCACTTGAATGTTAACGCCTAAACTTTGAAAGCAAGCGATGGTGGAAAGGCAGTCATCGCCGGTGAGAAAACCGTCGATTTCAGTTGTCCCAGAGGCGATGGAGCCTAGCATCACCGATCTATGAGAGATAGATTTGTCTCCTGGAACGGTAAATTCTCCTTGGATGGATTTTTTTGGTGTGATGGTAATTGTCATGGGTGGTCTCCTATCCTTACTGTTTTACAGATACTTCGTAGTTCATGGATCGAAGGAGGGCAATGCTTTCCTCCTGCTGTTTTTGGGTGTCAAAGGCGATGGAAATAACGCCGTTATCCGTTTCTCTGTTGTTGACGATGCCGATATTTTTGATGTTGATGTTTCGGCTGGACAAAAGGACGGCGATGACAGCAATGCTGCCGGGTTTATCCAGCACATCCACATTGATTTCGTACCGATGGACCAGCTGCCCTGGAACGACAGAGGAAAAAGTGTCTCTGTATCTGCGGGCCTGGTCGAAATAGGTGTGGATTTGTGGGAAATTTTGGTCGGTCAGATCTTTGCGGAAGCTGGACAGAATGGTTTCCAGGCTGGTGAGAACAGAAAGGATTTCCTCTCTGTTTTCCGCGCAGATGCCCTGCCACATTTCTGGACTGGAGGCAGCGATTCTTGTGGTGTCTTTAAACCCGCCTGCCGCCAACAAATGCATATAGCCTTCTGCTGTGTCCAAATCTTGGACCAAATGCACAAGGCTTGCGGCGACAATATGGGGGATATGACTGACAGCTGCTGTGAGAAAGTCGTGCAGATGAGGTTTGATGATGACAGGAATTGCGCCGAGGCGCTCTGTCATCTGTTTAAACTCAGCAGTTTTTTCCTCTGGAACATGGTCAGAGGGAGAAATAATATAGTAAGCGTTTTCAAACAAATGCTCTTTGCTTGCCTGATACCGAAACTTTTCTGATCCGGTCATAGGATGGCCGCCGATATAGTAAAAGTTGTTCTCCAACTCTTTCATTCGTTCATAAATTTTTCCTTTGGTGCTGCCAACATCTGTGATAACACAGTCTTTGGAGACATATTGGGTTAACTGTTGGGCAAAGGAAAAAATTTTATCAACCGGCGTGCAGATAAAGACAATATCGCAGCCACAAAAAATTTCGTTGATGGAGGTGGCGTAGGCATCAATGACCCCTTGACGATAGGCGTCTAACAGCACGTCTTGATTTCTGTTGTAGGCTACAATTTCGGTGATGGAATAGCGGTTTTTCAAAGCTTTTGCCAAGGAACCGCCGATAAGTCCAAGACCGATAATGCCGGCTTTTTGATACATAGAAACATCCTTCCCCGCCGCAGGCAAAAGTGGGATGATTCCGTCCCTTCCTGCCGTGGCAAAATGGTGATTTTTAACTATTTTATCCTTGGAAAGGAGGGATGTCAAGTTTATTTATCCTTTGGAGTAGGCAGGGACATATAGAAAAGAGGATAGGGATTATTCTGCTCGTCCAGCTCCGTTCTTTTATAAACCTGAAATCCCATATGTTCATAAAATCCTCTTGCCTGTGGATTTTGTTCGTTTACAGTTAAATTGTCAATTCCATAGTTAGTTATGCCGTATTCTATCAAACGTCTGCCCACGCCTTTTCCTCTTTCCTGCGGCGCGCAAAAGAGCATTTCAAGAGTTTTATCCTCTATTCCCATAAATGCCATGGGACAATGGCTGTCGTTTTCTGCAAGGATGAGGTGACTGACATGCTGTAACGCCTGGGGCACATCGTCTTTGATCCTTTGAATTTCACCATCGGACAGGAAGTGGTGGGTTGCTCTGACAGACTTTTCCCACACGTCCAACAGTTGTTGAATCAAATGAGGGGAGCGTTTGTTGGCTTCAATTATTTTCATAGGTCCTCCAATAAGTTCATATTTCCACCAATGTATCACAAAGCCATCCATTTTTCCACACAAAAAATAAGGTTAGAGAATATTGTCTTCTGTTTGCAGAATTTCCTTTAGATCGTTGAGATATTTTTTGCCGCCTTTTGTGACTTCGTCGCTGTTATGGAAATTGATGAGCCAATAATGGGTAGTCTTGCGGATAAAGCTTACATTTCGCGGGTTAATGATGACAGAACGGTGAGCCTGGATGAGCGGGGTGCCTTCACAAAGTTCCAATAGTTTCGCCAAGGACAGACGGACACTGATGGTCTCGGATTTGGTGTGAATCACGCTTCTTTGCTTGATGTGCTCAATAAAGTTAATGTCACTGATGCGGATGCGGTAGGAATCGTGACGGGTGTTGAAGGAAAGGGTGTTATCCTCGTGTTCAGAATCGCTGGCTGTGACTGCAAAGTTAATGGTATAGATGATGGAGAGAAATTGTTTCATCAAAAGCGGTTTGGTCAGGTAATCGTAACAGTGCAGATGAAGAAAACAATACAGAAGATGGTCAATTGTGTCAGAAAGAATGATGATCGGCGTGTTGAAGTACTGCGGTGTCCGGCGAATATAGCGCACAAGGGCCAAGCTTTCTTTGGAATGCTCAGAGATATCCAACAAGATCATCTGAAAGAGATTTTTTTTCAAAAGTTCATTGGCTTCGTCAACATCTGTCGCATAGGTAAAGGTTGCATAACGGCTGATTTTCTGCCGGTGGTTTAGAATAAAAGTTTTCGATGTGCTATCGATATTTACTGCTAAAATGTGATACAAATCGATCGTCCTCTCGTGTTTGAATTACCCGTATCATACCACAAAAGGAGACGGAAGAAAACTAAAATGTCATAATTTGCAAAAAAATAGATGGGATTTTGTATAGAAGAAATTTGACATAGGAAGGACAAACTCCGCATAGATAGAAAATGGGTGATGATTATGAAAACAAGTGAAATTTTAGATATTTGTTTTAAAGATATTGAAGTGTATCCGAAGGAATGGGAGAGGATTGACAGGGATAATATTTATGAAATCCGGATGCGTCCAAACAGAGAAGTCATTATCTATGACAAAAGTGCGGAATGGGTGTTAGGCAACAACAATGTTCCAATTTGTGATAATAAAAAAAAGAAGCGCCCCGATCAGAAAACCATCGGCAAAGTGATGGAAGTGTTGAGCGGCTATTCTCTCTATTCCTATGAGGATGAGATGAAAAACGGTTTTTTGACGTTAGAGGGCGGCCATAGAGTGGGGGTGGCTGGAAGGATGACTACAGACGGATACGGGGAGCAGGTTTTGAGAAATATTTCCTCCCTTAATATCCGCATTGCAAGACAGCAGTCAGGGTGCAGCAAAGAAATTCAAAAGTATTTGTTGGAGAAGGGAAGATTTTTAAATACGCTTATCATCTCTCTTCCAGGATGCGGAAAGACCACATTGCTTCGGGATTTGATTCGATGGCTCAGCACGGAAATGAAGTGGAATGTGTCTGTGGCTGACGAGAGAGGGGAGATTGCCGCCTGCTTCCGCGGTGTACCGCAGTTGGATATTGGGATGCGCTGCGATGTGATGGACGCCTTTCCCAAAGCGGAGAGCATGAAATATTTGCTGCGCAGCATGACGCCGGATGTCATTGCCGCAGACGAGATTGGAAGCACAGCGGATTATCTGGCGGCAGAGGAAGTGATTTTAAGCGGCACTGCCCTGTTGTGCACCGCCCACGGCAGAGACTTTCAGCAGGTGAGCAGGCAGAAATGGATGGGCTGTTTTTTGGATCAGGGATGGTTTCAGAGATATGTGATTTTGGAGGATAAGAAATTTTGTGGCAAGGTAAAAGATATTTTGGATGCAAAAGGCAGAAGTCTTTTGCACAAGGAGGGGGAAGGGTGTTTGTAAAGGGAATTGGACTGTGTTTTGTTTTTTTGGCCTTTGCCCTAGGAGGACAGGCGGTGATTTGGCGGGGAAAGTGGTACGAGAAGGAACTTTTTCAGATGAAAAATGCCTTTTTCCTGTTTGCTTCTGGAATGGAAGGGGCTGTGCGGCCCCTCGGTGAAATTCTTTTCAGCGCCGGAGAAAAAGCAGGCGGAAGTGTTGGGGCGCTTTTTCTTGCTGTGGCGGAACAAATGGAGCGCCGGTCCCTCCAATCGGCGGAGGAAATTTGGATGGAGGAGGTAAAAAAAATGGACAGGCTGGAAAAGGGTGACTTGGAGATGCTATGTTCCTTTGGAAAAATGCTCTCTCAGACAGATGCGCGGCAACTGATTGTCTCTGCAAGGCAGATGGAGGGCTATGCTGATAGACAGGAAGGGTATGTACGGGAAAAAAACAACAAAAATAACCAGCTGTACCGTAATTTAGGACTGATGGCAGGGGCTTTGGCGGTTATTGTGCTGGTATAAAAAACGGAGGGGAAAAAATGGACGTTACGATTGTTTTTCGCATTGCGGCAGTAGGAATTTTGGTGGCGGTATTTAACCAGGTGCTCATTCGGGCTGGACGGGAGGAACAGGCGATGATGACCACTCTGGCAGGGCTTGTGGTGGTGCTGTTTTGGGTCATCCAATACATCAGCCGGCTGTTTGACACAGTACAGACAATGTTTCAGCTCTAAGGAGTGGAGGAGATGGAGATTTTTCAGATCGCAGCCGTAGGGCTTGCGGCGGCAGTGCTTGCGGTGATGTTAAAGAAATATCATCCAGAACTGGCAATGCTTATTTCTGTGGCGGCAGGAATTGTAATTTTATTTGGGGTGATCAGTCAACTACAGCAGGTGCTGTTATTTTTTCAGGAGATTGTCCGCCGCAGCGGAATTGAACCCCAATTTTTTTCCATCATTCTAAAGACCATCGGCATTGCCTATGTGTCGGAATTTGCTATGGAGGTGTGCAAGGATGCAGGGGAAAACGGCATTGCGGCAAAGGTGGAGCTGGCAGGCAAGGTGCTGATTTTGGCGGCGGCTTCCCCTGTGATGTTACGGTTGATGGACACAGTGAACTTGCTGTTAGAGAAAGGATGAACCAATGAAAAAAATACTTTTCCTTGTAATTTTCTGTTTTGTGTTCTTTTGGCCAAAGACAGTATCTGCCGCTGGGGAGGAGATTTTTAATCAGGCGGCGGAAGCCTTTGATTTTTCAGACATTGACGCCCAGGCGGCAGAGATTTTTGACGGGGAGGAAACGTTGACTTTTTCTTCTCTGTTTTCCAGCATTATCTCAGGGGAGGAGGACTTTTCTTTTCATACTATCGTTTCAGGAGGGACGCAGATTTTTTTTCAGGAGATTGGAGATATTTTAAGTCTCAGTGGGAAAATTTTACTCATCAGCGTCTTTGGGTCCCTCCTTACTCTGCCTGGAAGCTCCTTTGGAAGAAAATCTACAGCGGAGATTGGGTTTTTTGTCTGTTATCTGACAGCGGCAGTGTTGATTTTTACGTCCTTTCAAAAGGATGTGGCGTTGGCAGAACAGACGGTAGCGCGGATGAAAAATACGGTTCTTGCCATGACGCCGGTGTTTATTGCCATGACATCTTCTTCCGGCGAGATTGCAAGAGCTTCTGCAAGCGGCAGCGTCATTGGTGCTTTCGCCGTCTTTTTTTCCAACTTTGTCCAGTGGTTTCTTTTGCCGGCAGTGACGACAGCGGCGTCCTTGTCGGTTTTAAACCGGATGACGGAAAAAAATATTCTCTCCAACCTGACAGAGATCATCACCTTTTTTGTCAGAGGCAGTTTAAAAGCGGCAGCGGCAATTTTTATGGGGATTTTATCTCTGCAAAGAATTGGCGTTTCAGGGCTGGATGCGGTGACAGCCAAGGCGGCCAAAACAGTGGTAGGAGCAGTGCCGGTCATTGGAGACGCCATGACTGGTGCGGCAGAGACGGCTCTTGCGGTGACAGGGCTGATTCGAAACAGCGCGGCAGCGGCAGCAGCGGTGTTATTGATTGCAGGGGCTATGGTGCCGGTGATGAAGCTTGCGGCGGCAGGGTTTATTTACAAACTGTCGGCGGCTTTTTTACAGCCCATCAGCGAGTCAAGAATCAGTTCCTGCCTGGCGGACATGGGGAACTTTGTTTTTCTATTGGTGAGTATTATTTTTGCGGCGGAACTGGTATTTATTTTTGCGGTACTGATTTTGCTTGTAAAAATATAGGGGGCGAGTGGAATGATTGGAGCGGTTCGGACATATATAAATACCATAATGCTGTTTTTAATCCTCTCTGTTTTTGCACAGATGCTTCTGCCGGACCATACGTTTCGCAAGTGGGTGCAGTTTGTGCTGGGGATTATGCTGATACTGTTGGTGTTTTCGCCTTTAGCCAAAGGTAGTTTTGAGCAGAATATTTTTCTGCCGCAAGAAAAGGTTTTTTCCTATTTTGGCGAGACACAGCACTATGAAAAGGAGGGACGACAGGCGTTTTTAACAATATATGAAGAGGAATTGACAAGGGAAATTACTGGGCTTTTGGCGGAGGAAGGGATTTTTGACGGGGAGGTTCAAATCAAGTTTTCGCCGGATACAGAAGAGGTAGAGGAGATTCAGATTGAGACGGGCCAGAGGATTGACGGCGCTGTCAAAGAAAAAATCAGCCATATGGCCGCCATAGAAACAGAAGCTATTTTCGTTGAAGAAAAATAAAAATACAGAGGGTGGGAATCAATGGGAGAAACGTTTTGGAAGAAATTTACTTCGCCGGGAAACAAAAAGTGGAAACAGCACATGCTTCTTCTTTTTTGCGCCGGTGTTTCCTTGGTCTTTTTGGGAAACTCCTGGATGAAAAACGACCAAGAGCCGTTGCCCCAACAACCCAAGGAGGAGATCACAGCGCTGACGGAAACTGATGAGGAACAAAAGCTGGAGGAACGGCTGGAAACGATTTTACGTCAGGTGGACGGCGCAGGGGATGTGAAAGTGATGATCACCTTAAAGTCTGAGGATGAGATTGACGTGGCGCAGCAGACAAAAAGCAGCAGTTCAAAAGCGTCAGGGGCAGGGGAGAACACGTCAGAGGAGATGGAAAATGAGTTTGTTATTTTAGAGGACAGCAAAAACGGGAGCAGGCCGTTAGTGGTAAAACGACTGCATCCAGAGACGGAAGGCGTGGTCATTGTGGCACAAGGCGGCGATGATCCGGCAGTGAGAAACAGTCTGTCCCAGGCAGCAGAAGCGCTGTTAAATGTACCGGCACACAAAATACAGGTTTTAAAAATGAAAGGATAAAGGAGGAATTCAAATGTTTATTATAAAGAGGAATCAAGTGATTGTAACGGCTTTAGTGGTGATGATTGCCGTGGCAGGGTATCTGAATTTTACGGAGACCAGTCAGGGGGAGAGCACTGCCTCTGTGATGCAGACCGATTCTGACGCTGTGTTAAACGCAGAGGGGGATGGAATGTATACTTTAGCAGATAACGGCGAGGAGGATTTTACCGTAGCTCAAGGGGAGACGGACCCAATTACAGGGGAAGTGGTGGCGAGCGCAGAGGAGGGGTCTTCGGAGGACGACACAGGAGCTGCTGTGTTTGTCAACGCTTCTGCAGCGCCGGATACATATTTCGCCCAGGCGAAGCTGGAACGGGAACAGGCTAGGGCAAAACAAAAAGATCTGCTGACAGAAATGATTAATAACGGCAACGTAGACCAGCAGCAGAAAGCCAAATGTGCGGAGAGCATGATGGATATTCAAAAGAGAATCGAAAAAGAAACAGCGGCGGAGGCGATGATTGAGTCCAAAGGGTTTAAGGAGGCTTATGTGCGCATTGATGACGAGACGGTGGACGTCGTGGTGGAAAAAGCCGAATTATCCGACGCAGAGACAGCGCAGATTATGGATATTGTGAAAAGAAAAACAGGATTCAGCGATGACAAAATCCGCATCAGCCCTCTGAAAAAATAAGAAAAGAAAAAGAAAAGCAAAAAAGCAGATTCCAAAAGAATTCTGCTTTTTTTGTCTGGAAAAAGAGGACAGGCTCTTTCCAAGAAAAAAGTTGTGTGATATAGTGGGTATACTATGGAAAGAGAAAAGAGGTCGTATGGATGGCATATTTGGGATTTATCGGTACAGGAAATATGGGCGGCGCTTTGGCACAGGCAGCGGTGAAAAATGTAGAGCCAAAAGAAATTTTACTGTCCAACAAAACAGCCCAGAAGGCGGAGAGATTGGCTCAGCAGCTAGGGTGCAGGGCGGTGGATAACCTGACGGCTGCAAGGGAGAGCAAGTTTCTTTTTTTGGGCGTAAAACCGCAGATGATGGCAGGGCTATTGGAGGAAATCGGTCCTGTATTAAGACAGAGAACAGACAGAGTGATTCTTGTGACCATAGCCGCAGGGCTTACGATGGAACGGATTAACGAGATGGCCGGCGATGTTTTTCCTGTCATTCGGCTGATGCCAAATACCCCTGTGGCTGTTGGGGAAGGAATGACGGCTATGGCGGTCAATGATTTGGTGACAAAGGAGGAGGCGGCGCAGTTTCAGCAGGCGATGGCAGCTTCTGGACGGATTGATTTGTTGGAGGAGCGGCTCATTGACGCCCACAGCGCTGTGGCAGGTTGCGGGCCGGCTTATGTCTGTCTTTTGATGGAGGCGCTGGCTGACGGCGGCGTTTTGTGCGGGCTTCCGCGGAAAAAGGCCATGGAATACGCGGCGCAGATGATAAAGGGAACGGCAGAGCTTTATTTACAGACCGGCACCCATCCGGCAGAGATGAAAGATGCTGTCTGCTCACCGGCGGGAAGCACCATTGCTGGGGTGAAGGCGCTGGAGAAAGCAGGATTTCGCTATGGAGCCATAGACGCCGTGTGCGCTGCCTATGAAAAGACGCAGGAGCTGGGGAAAAAGTAAGGGGCAGGACCGGTTGAAATAGAGATCGATGAGAGTAAGAGATAGAAAGGATTTGTAAGAATGAAAAGAATTGGAAAGTTTGAGAAAGTTTCTTTCAAACAGTTTGAGGAAAGCTTTGGGCCGCTGTATCCACAGATGACTGCGGAGGAGATCAAAGACGTTTACGACAGCATTTGTCTGCCGCGGCGGGCCACAAAAGGAAGTGCAGGATATGATATTTTTACCCCTGTGGATGTGACTTTAAAGCCTGGTGAGACCATCAAGCTTGCCACAGGCATTCGGATTTATATGGAGGACGGCTGGGTATTTCAGTGTTATCCGCGCAGCGGTCTTGGCTTTAAATATCGTTTGCAGCTAAATAATACGGTGGGGATCATTGACAGCGATTACTATCACTCAGACAACGAGGGGCATCTATTTGCAAAAATTACCAACGACTCCAACGAGGGGAAAACGGTTACCCTTTCTGCCGGAGAAGCCTTTATGCAGGGGATTTTTATGGAATACGGCATTACCTTTGATGATGACGCTGACGGCATTAGAAACGGCGGTTTAGGAAGCACTTCGGGAAAAACAAAGGCATAATCACAGTTAAATATCAGGTTTTTTCGGCGAAAGAGAGAAAAAACGCTGAAAACCGCCTAAAACTCAGATTTTATTGTCATTGATATTGCGTTTGATGGGAAAAAGCGATATAATAAAACCATCGCAAAAGAAAGAGGGATGATTCCAGCATGGTAAGGAGTATGACCGGCTACGGCAGAGGTGAACACACAGACGGAGACCGGAAGTTTATCGTAGAAATCAAATCGGTGAATCACCGGTATAATGACATGACAGTAAAACTGCCGCGGGGTTTAAATCCTTTGGAAGACAAAATTCGCAAGGAACTTGCCCAATGGATTTCCCGTGGAAAGACAGATGTATATATTACGTTTGAAGATTATTCCGGCGGTGATGCCTTGGTACGGGTCAACGAGGATTTGGCCCAAGGGTATTACGGCGCTTTGCAGAAGTTGAAAGAAAAGTTTCATATTGATTCGGAGGATGAGCTCACTTTATTGGGCCGGTTTCCGGAAGTGATTACAGTGGAAAAAGGCGAGGAAGACGAGCAGACGCTGTATGAGGCGTTATTGCCGGCGTTAAGAGAAGCGGCGGAAAAGTTTTCAGCCATGCGGCAGCGCGAGGGGGAAGCGCTGAGAGCCGATATTGAAAAAAAGTGCGGCGGTTTGGCGGAGATGGTAGAAAAAATTAAGGAGCGGTCGCCGTTTGTTGTGGAAGAATACCAACAAAAATTGCAGGCAAGGCTGGAGGAACTTCTCAAAGGCATTGAGATTGACCCACAGCGGATTGCCACAGAAGCGGCAGTTTTTGCAGATCGGTCCTGTGTGGATGAAGAGATTACAAGGTTGGAAAGCCACATCGGTCAGATGTATGAAATTTTTGCCGCAGGAGGACTGGTTGGACGAAAACTGGACTTTTTGGTTCAGGAGATGAATCGGGAAACCAATACCATTGCGTCTAAAGCCAATGATCTTGCCATTACTAAGCTGACCATTGACATGAAAAGTGAGATTGAAAAAATTCGGGAACAGATTCAAAATATTGAGTAGGGACTTTAGGGGAGGACTGCGTCATGGAAAATATCAGGTTTTTGAACATTGGATACGGAAATATTGTAGCAGCAAACAGAATTATTGCAATTGTTAGTCCAGAATCTGCTCCAATTAAAAGGATTGTGCAGGAGGCCAAAGACAGCAGCAACATCATTGACGCTACCTACGGCAGAAAGACAAGAGCGGTTATCATTATGGATAACGGACATGTGGTTTTAAGCTCCATTATGCCGGAGACTGTGGGAAGCAGACTTTCCGGTGAGTGGAATGCGCAGAAAGAAAAGGAGTCAAAATAAACGATGGCAAAAGGGATTTTAACTGTAATTTCAGGGCCGTCCGGTTCTGGTAAGGGGACTGTGGTGGAAGCGCTGAAAAAAGATAGGGAGTCCTATGCGCTGTCTATCTCTGCGACGACCAGAAAGCCGAGGGAGTATGAGACAGACGGCGTGCATTATTTTTTTCATTCCAAAGAGGAATTTCAACAAATGATTACAGAGGGCGCTTTGTTGGAGTGGGCGCAGTTTTGTGATAATTACTACGGTACACCCAAGGCTTATGTGGAAAAAAAGCTGGCGGAGGGCAAAAATGTTTTGCTGGAAATCGAGGTGCAGGGGGCGCTGCAGATCAAAAAGATTGACCCTGAGGCGGTGCTTATTTTTATGTTGCCGCCGAGTATGGAGGAGCTGCGCCGCCGTCTGACAGGTCGAGGAACAGAAAGTGCGGAAGTGATTGAAAAGCGGATGCAGAGGGCAGAGGAGGAATTGGACTTTTTGCCACAGTATGATTATGCTGTTGTCAACAATACTGTGGAGCAGGCCAAAGCCGACATTGAGACCATTATCAAGGCAGAAAGCATGCGGTGTAATCGCACAAGCCATTGGAAAAGCAATTTGATGAAAGGAGAAACATTGTCATGTTAAGACCATCTTATACAGACTTACTGGAAGTATTAAATAAAGACGTGCCTGAGGGAGAAGATGAAGTCAGCAGCCGTTATACTATTGTGTTAGCGGCGGCAAAACGAGCAAGACAGCTGATTGATGGGGCAGAGCCGGTGACATTAAACTACAAGGTTGATAAACCTGTAAGTATTGCAGTGCAGGAGATGTACGAAAATAAGCTGCATATTAAACAGAATGTGCCAAAAGAAGAGAATGATAAAACGGAAGATGAAAAGTCTATGGCAGAAACCTTTGGAGAAACCCAGGACTGATTGCACAGGCCGTAACAGGCACACAAAAGGGCCGCAGAAGGCGAAGAAACGTCTTGGCGGCCTTTTTTTGCGTTAGCGTCAAGGAAAGTTTCTATGAGGATTTTTTTGAAGGAAGTTATGATATATCAGCGTGGAAATGATCTGTGCAGGGAAAAAAGAAAATCAAGGAACAGAACACAGGAAATGGAAGGTACATAGTGGTGTTTGCGCAGGGAATGACACGGCGGGTATCACAGCGAAAGGGAAGCACAAAACTTTTTTGATGACTTTCGTGAAAAAGGAGAAAGGAGGGCGTAGGATGACATTTGCGCAGGTGATTGTAAGTATTGACACTCCTGAGATTGACAGAGTTTTTGATTATTTGGTGCCGGAGGAGATGGCGTGGTGCATTCAAGCAGGGATGCGGGTGATGGTGCCTTTTGGCCTGCGGGGCACCATGAAGGAAGGGTATGTGATGTCGCTGCGGGACCAGACAGACGTTCCTATGGAGAAAATAAAGGCTGTGGCCCAGGTGATCGACAGTGCGCCAATCATCAGCCCGACACTTTTTTCTTTGGCCTGTTGGATGCACCAGACATACCACGCCACCATGTCTGCTTGCTTTGGGCTGATGATTCCGGCAGGACGGCGGGCCAAAAGCCAATGGTTTGTCCGCTGGATTCCAAAAGAGGAGAGGCAGGTACCTTTGGGAGAGATGTCCTTGACGGCAGATCAAAAGGCGGCTGCCCAATGGATGGAGGAGAAAAAAATTGCTTCCTTGCGGGAGGCGGAAGCTGTTTTTGGTAAAAGAGCTTTTTCTTTGTTAGGAAAGCTTTCTGAGGCAGGGGTGGTAGGACTTACCCAAAAGGTGACGGCAAAGGACTACAAAAAAGAAGTGCGTATGGCCGTTCTCTCAGCGCCGCGGCAGGCGGCAGAGGCGGAATGCGCTCGTCTGGAAAAGTCCAAGGGGGGACAGAAACAGAAAAGAGTACTGGAACTTTTATTGGACCATGGCGAGATGCCGCTGAAAGAAGTGCTGGAACAGGGACAGGTAAGTCTATCGCCGGTGGAAACTTTGGGCAAAAAGGGGTTGGTGGAGATTGTTTTGCGCCAAGTACTTCGGGATGTGACAGTCACAAGCGGGGAGACGAGCCAAAGGCAGATTGTTTTGACCAAGGAACAGGAAAAAGCCCTTTCTCAGTTGAAACAAATGCTTTTGGCGCCGGAAAAGCCGGCACTTTTCCACGGTGTCACAGGAAGCGGCAAGACGGAAGTTTATTTAAACATTGCCCAGGAGGCTTTGGCAGAGGGGAAACAGGTGATTTTGCTGGTGCCGGAAATTTCTTTGACCCCACAGACGGTAGAGCGGTTTCGCCGGCGGTTTGGGGATGCAGTAAGCTTTACCCACAGCAGACTCTCTGCCGGAGAGCGGGCAGACCAGTGGGAAAAGGCCAGACGAGGAGAAATTTCCATTATGGTTGGGCCAAGAAGCGCGCTGTTTACGCCTTTTTCCCGTCTAGGGCTTGTGATTATAGACGAGGAACACGACGACAGCTACAGAAGTGACGGATCTCCTAGGTACGACGCACGGTTGACAGCGGAGAAACTTTGTCAGCTGACCCACAGTCTTCTGATTTTGGGCTCGGCCACGCCCCGGGTGGAGGAATATTACAGGGCGATGGAAGGGCAGATGGCGTTGTTGAAATTAGACCATAGGCCAGGAGGGGCGTTCTTGCCTCAGACGTTTTTGGTGGATATGCGCCAAGAGCTTGCAGAGGGCAACCGTTCTATGTTTAGCCGGAAACTGACGGTACTGATGCAGGAAGCGCTGTCTCATCACCGGCAGGTACTTCTTTTTTTAAACCGCCGAGGCTATGCCTCCTTTGTGTCCTGTCGCAGCTGTGGGCTTGTGATCCAGTGTCCTGACTGCGACATGCCTATGAAATACCACAGAAATGGGCAGTTTCTACAGTGTCATATTTGCGGTAACCGGCAGCCGGCGCCAAAACGATGCCCTGTGTGCGGGTCCAGCTATATTCGGAAGTTTGGCACTGGGACGGAAAAAGTGGAGGAGGAGCTGGGGAAGCTCTTTCCGTCGGCCCGTGTGCTGCGGATGGATGCGGATACCACAGGGGGGAAAAACGGACACGGCATGATTTTAGAGCAGTTTCGCCGGCAGGAGGCGGATATTTTGATTGGCACGCAGATGATTGCCAAAGGCCATGATTTTCCCAATGTGACAGTGGCAGGGGTGTTAGCGGCGGATTTATCCTTAAACGCCGGAGGATACGAGGCGGGGGAAAAAACCTATCAGCTTTTGACCCAAGTGGCAGGCCGTGCAGGCAGAGCGTTAGAGAAAGGGGCAGCGGTGATTCAGACGTACACGCCGGAGCATTACAGTATTGCGGCGGCAGCGGCAGGGAGCTTTGTCGCCTTTTATGAGGGAGAGATTGCGTACCGCAAAAGCAGTGGGCTGCCGCCGTTTTCCAAGCAGTGCAGGATTTTATTTTCTGGAAAACAGGAGGAGGCAGTCTATCGGGGTGCGGAAGAAGCGGCCATGAAACTGCGAGGCAAAAGGGGGCTTCGGGTGTTAGGTCCGGCGCCGGACGAATTGGCGAAAGCGGCAGGGCTATGGCGGGTAGGACTGACTGTGATTTACCAGAAGGAAACGGCAGAGCTCACAGAGGTTTTGGAAGAGGAAGGGCCGAAAGGTGTGAGAAAAGGTCTTTGGATGTGGTAAGAGATCAAAAAAACAGGCGCCAGCCAAAAAAGGTTGGTGCCTGTTTTTTCTTGTATTACGCCTACCGTTAATCTCTGTCACGACCGCCGAAAATCAGCAAAAGACGTAACAGGGAGGCCAAAGCAGAAGCAGTCGCTGCCACATAAGTCATAGCGGCTGCGCCAAGAACTTTTTTCACAGGGGTCAGTTCTTCCGGCGCCAAAAGTCCTTCTTGGCCAAGCATAACAACGGCTCTGTGGGAGGCGTTAAACTCCACGGGCAGAGTGATGACCGTAAAAAGTACGGCGAGGGAGAAAAATAGAATGCCAAGCTCAATGAGGTGACCGCCAAGACCGCCAGAGCTTGTGGTGGTTGCGCCAAACAACAGCCCTAAAAGAATCATCGGCATGGCAAGGTTTGAGCCTAGAGAGCTAATAGGCACCAGCGCTGTGCGCAGACGCAAAAATAAATATCCCTGGGCGTGCTGGATGGCATGGCCTGTTTCATGAGCTGCCACCCCTACTGCTGCGAGGGAAGTGGAGTCATAGACGTCGCTGGAAAGACGCAGTACTTTTGTGCGGGGATCGTAGTGGTCTGTGAGATGTCCGCCAACCCGTTCCACCTGCACATCATAAATACCAGCGGCCTGCAAAAGTGCACGAGCCGCGGCCTCGCCTGTCAGCCCCCGGCGGTTGGCAAGACGGGAATATTGGTGAAAGGTGCTGTTTACTTTGCTCTGTGCGTAGATGGCAAAAAGCATGGCCGGAAGCAGCACCCAAAGATAACTAAAATTAAAATAGAGCATAGAAGTTCCTCCTTCACAACAAAAGTGTTATGTTGTACATAGATACGTTGGAGGCTAAATTTTGTCTGATGGAAGAGGAGATTTTATTCCAGAATCTCTCCTACAGAAATTCCATGCCCCCGAAGATAGGCGTCAGCGGCCATTCGTTTGCCGCCCTTTACCTGTAGACTGGTAATGAGAAACTGTCCGTCGCCTGCCTGGACAGTGAAGCCCTGTTTTTCTACACTGATAATTTCGCCGATTCTATGTTTGGTGCTTTCAGAAACCTGATGGCCGTCAAAAAATTTGACAGGATCTCCCTCCATCAGGCTCCATGCGCCAAAACCAGGGTCCATGCCATGCATGAGAGAGCGGATGGCGCGGCAGGATAAAGACCAGTCGATATGGCCTGTTTCTTTTTCGATCATAGGGGCATAGGTGGCGAAAGTTTCGTCCTGAGGCTCACGTTTTAGTGTGCCGGCTTTCAGCTGTGCCATAGTATCTTTGAGAAGCTCTGCCCCCAGCTGGGAGAGCGGGCCTATCAAATCGCCGTAGGTGTCGGTCTCCTGGATAGGGAGGGAAGCTTTTAGGAGCATATCCCCGCTGTCCAGACCTTTTGCCATATACATGGTTGTCACGCCTGCTTGCTCCTCTCCGTTAATGACGCTCCACTGAATTGGCGCAGCGCCGCGATAACGAGGCAAAAGAGAGCCGTGGACATTGATGCAGCCGTAAGGCGGAAGAGAGAGGATGGACTGGGGAAGAATTTGGCCGAAAGCGACAACAAGAATGATATCCGGCTTTAGGCTTTGCAGTGTCTTCTGGAAGTCTTCCTCCCGCACGCTTTTTGGCTGATAGACTGGAAGGCCCAATTCCAGCGCCTTTTCTTTGACAGGGGAGGCGGCAAGTTTATGGCCGCGGCCTTTGGGGCGGTCGGGCTGGGTGACAACGGCCACGACATCCTCCGTGTCATGAAGCATGCTAAGACTTGGAACAGCAAAATCTGGTGTCCCCATAAATACGACTCTCATCAGTCTTCCTCCTCTGTTGGCAGAAAAATTTCGTCGTCCATCGCTTTATCGATATATAAAATTCCGTCCAGATGGTCTGTCTCGTGGCAGAGAGCCCGGGCCAAAAGACCCTTGCCTTCTACTTGGATAGGATTGCCGAAACGGTCTAAGGCGGAGACGATGACATGATCGGGACGATCGACTTTGGCTGTAGCCCCTGGAATGCTGAGGCAGCCTTCATCCCCCACCTGGGAGCCTTCCGCAAGCGTCACTTCAGGGTTAATCAGCTCGATTTTCCCTTCACCTATATCAATCACAACCACCCGTTTTAAAATTCCAACTTGAGGCGCAGCCAATCCTACGCCGTTGGCATCTGTCATGGTCTCATACATATCGTCTAGCAAAGTGAGCACGGATGGAGTGATCTCTTTGACTGGACGGCATTTTTTGCGCAAAATTTCATCTGTGCTGAGGCGTATTGTTCTTTTTGCCACTATCGTTACCTCCTTTATTAGTATATCCCAAAAAAACTGCCGCAACCGGCATCTCTTTTATTATAGCGAATTTTTTTAGGAAGAGCAAGGCTAATCCCACAGGGAGACAAGGCGGCTTTGAAAAGCGATGGCTTTGCCGATGATTTGGATGTGGGAATTTTTTTCCAGAGGATAGTCCAAAGGCGGGTCGTTCAGGTTCTCACTGCGAAGAAGGATGCGGCCGGGCAGTTTATAGACCCGTTTTAACACTGTCTCCTGCTCCAAAATGACAGCGGCAATCTCCCCGTCGTTTACGTCGTCCTGCCGGCGTAAAAAGACGATATCCCCGTCGTAAATGCGGGCGCCGATCATGCTGTCGCCTTTCATTTGAAGACAAAAATCAGCGGCAATGGTGGGATCTAAAAAATAAAATCCTGCGCTTTCCATCACAGCACCGCACTGTAACAGCGGTACTGCTCTGCCGGTGGAGGGATCTTTGGCCTCCTTTAGTCCTAAAAGGCTGATAAGATCACAGTGAAGGGCAGTACATAAAGCAAAGAGACGTTTTTGAGGGATGGTTTCAATGCCGTTACTTTCATAGCGCTGGATGGTGGATTTGTTGACGCCTATTTTTTGGGCCAGATCTTCTAATGTCATATGTAAAGCCTTCCGGCGGGCGCGGATAAAGGAATGATCGACCATATGAAAGCTCCTTTGCATCGGGATGGAATGTTTCTAAAAATATTTTTTTCCCTATTTTATCACGAATTTTGACAAAGAGCAAATGTAGCCTATTGACAAGAACATACGTTTGTATTATAATGTTTTGTGACATTAGATGACAGAATTTTAAGAAATATCACGAAAAGTAAAAAAAACAAGGGGATTCTACAAAAAGAGGCAAACATCTTACTTGGGGCTGGTGGTGAGAAGATCCTTGGGAAAGAGCAGAAAAAGGGGGAAAGGTAAATGAAGACGGGGATTGATTATTTTCCAAAGTACTGTATGGATACGGAGGAGGAAGAGCTGGTAGAGGCAAAATTTGGCCTGACAGGGTACGCCCTATTGATGCATTTATATCAGAGAATTTTTGGCGGGGAAGGATATTACTGCTTGTGGAACAGTGAGGTGGCCCTTTTATTTGCCAAAAAAACGGGGCTGGGACCGGAACAGACAGCTTTTTTGGAGGACTTGATTCAGTCGGCCTTGCGATGGGGAATTTTTCATCAGGGGATGTATGAAAAATACGGAGTGCTGACAAGTGCGAAAATTCAGAGGGATTTTTTCTTTGCGGCAAAAAGACGGAAGGAACTGGGCATCCGCTGGGAGCTGATGTTGGAAAATAACGGCATGGCAAAGGCAAAATGTATCGGCGCTCCGCCGCAAGATGGAAAAGAGGAGGAAAATGATGACATGATGTCGACAGAAGGAATACAACAGGAGGAAGAAAGTATTCTGGAGGATGACAGTTTTATACAAAGGAAAGAAGAGAAAACAAAACAAGAGAAAAGAAAAAGAAACAAAGGCGGCGCTGACCGCTTAAAGACCGTCTATGGCGTGTATGGACACGTCACCCTTTTGGAGGACGAAAAACAGCGGTTGGAAGAGGAATTTGGGGAAGAGATGACGAAAAAGTGCATTGCGTTTTTGGACGAGTATGTGGAGGACAAGGGATACCGGCACAAAAACAGTTTTCTTACCATTCGGCGTTGGGTGGCGGATGCTGTGAAAAAGCAGGAGGGCGGGCTAAAGCCCAACCGGTTCCAAAACTACCAAAACAGGCAGTGGGATTTTGACGCTATTGAGAAATTGGAGCGGGAGCGAGTGAAAAAAATCAGTCAAGACACTTTTTTGCCAAAGGAGCTTGTAGGGGAGGCGGGACAATGACAGAAAGAGAACTGGAAAGACTTAGTTTTTTGAAACGGGAGGCTGCGGAGGAAAATCAAAGGCTGCGGCAGCTGAAACGGTTTCGGGAAGGCAGAGGTTTTTTTATCACAGGCATGCCGGCAGGAACGGATTTTCGGGATATGACAGGGGAGATCGCTGCGGAGATTGCTGATTTGGAAAAAAAGGTGCAAAAAAATATCCGCCGCTGTCTGGAGGAGATCAAACGGCTGGAAGAGTTTATCGCCACTGTGGAGGAAAGTGAGTTAAGGCTCATGCTGCGGTATCGGTATGTGGAAGGAAAGACATGGCAGCAGACTGCCTTTGCTATGGGGTATGCAGATGAGAGTGTGCCGCGAAAACGGTTTCAGCGCTGGATGCGGACAAAAGTGGAAAAGAAAAACGCCTAGACCCAACCCGACAATGGGGGGTGAGTTGGGCAGGCGTTAGGGGGGGATTAGGAAAAGATGACGTTTGCGCCGCGGTTTACTTCAGCACGCACTTTTTCTAGATCTATGGTTGGGTAAACACCTCGGTCATAGACGATTTTTCCGCGGCAGACAGTCATAAGAATGTTTTCATTTCCACCGGCGTATAGTGTCTGGTTGACAAGATCACTGCATGGCAGGAGGTTTGGCTGATCCAGATTGAGAAAACAGAGATCGGCTTTTTTTCCAGCTAAAATTTTTCCGGTGTCAGCTCGGCCCTGAGCCAAAGCGCCATTGCAGGTGGCAGCATTTAACGCGGAGCGGGCAGGAAGAATGGCTGGGTTCTGATGGACGCCTTTGGCTAACAGGCTCATCAGCCTTGCTTCCTCTAGAACAGAAAGCCGGTCATTGCTGGCAGCGCCGTCGGTGCCAATGGTGACATTGATGCCGGAATCATAGAGCTTTTCGATGTCGGCAATGCCGCTGCCTAGTTTCAGGTTACTGCTTGGACAATGGGAGACGCTGACGCCGTTTCGCGCCAAAATAGAGCGGTCCTTGTCTGTCAGAAAGACGCAGTGGGCGGCTGTGACAGGGCTGCGGAAAACTCCCATAGACTGGAAATACTCCGGTGGAGTCATGCCGTGATGTCTTTTTTTACACGCTTCCACTTCCTCGGCGGTTTCGCTCAGATGGAGCTGAATATGGCTTCCCTCCCGATAGGCAGCTTCTGAGAGGAGACGAACGGTTTCGTCGGTGGTGGTATATTCACTGTGAAGGCAGTAATCGGCGCGGATTCTGCCGTTTTCCCGCTGATCCCAATCCTGCCGCACGCTACGGGCTTTGGCAAAGGCTTGGGATGTGGCAAAGTCGCTGCCCTGATAGGAGATGCTGTGGGATAAATTGGCGCTGATGCCGCTTTCCAACACAGCTTCACCGATAGCATCACAGAAATAATACATATCGCTGAAGCTTGTAATGCCGTTTTTCAGCATCTCCGCAATGCCGAGCAGTGCTCCTGCCTTTACATACTGGGGTGTCAGTTTTTTTTCTGCGGGAAAGACCACACGGTTAAGCCAACTGGACAGAGGCAAGCCGCTTCCTAGACTGCGCATCAGCGTCATTGCCACATGGCAGTGGGTGTTGATAAATCCAGGTAAAGCAAGGGCGTTGCCTAGACGAATGACCTCACCGCATGTTTCGCTAGGCGGTTGGCTGGTGACAGAAATAATTTGTTCCCCCCAAGTTAAAATATACTGGTCGGGAAGGATAGTTCCTTCTGGCGTTAAGACATGAACATGTTCAAAAAGCATAAAAATCTCCCCCTTTCATTTTAGTATAGCACAAAATGGGCGTGGGGAAAAGAGGGTAAGAAGTTAGCCAAAGGTAAAAGATTAGAAAAAAAGTCACACGATTTCGAGGGATTTGGAAAAATATGGAAAAATAAAAAGGCGGTTTTTGACCAGCTTAAGATTTTGTTCGATTGCAAACAGATAGCAAAAATGGTGTTTTGATAAAAAAATAGCCTGCCAAAAGGCGAATTTAGGGGAAAAATGAGGTTCAAAATACGAATTCATAGTAAACTACAGGGATTTTAATAATAATTTCGATAAGTTCAACTTTGTATTTGGTTTTCGACCGGAAACTTTCGCGCAGTAACTTGATACTATGATAGAATGCTTACCTGGAAGGAGGATCAGGAGTAATGAAGGGAAACTCTTTTTCAGCCAAAGCTTCCGGAACTTACCGATTGGAACGGTTATTAAGTGGTATGGGGATACCCGCTGGTTCCAGAGGGTTCCGGTATTTGGTGACTGCAGTTGGTCTATTTCAGCAGGAGGATGGAAGTTTGACAAAAGATATTTATCCAGCAACTGCAAAAATTTATCAATCCAGTCCCAAAACGGTGGAAAGTACCATTCGGCACGCCGTCGGAAAAGCTTGGGAACGTGGCGGAGATGATATCTATGCAAGTATAACAGGTATCAGATATGAGCACAGACCAGCAAATGGACAAATCATAGGTGAATTGGCCTCGTTTATCCAGTCTGGCTCAAGCGCCAAATAGTTGGCGGGATGAAAACTCTTCATGGGAATTGGTCCACAGCATGTCGAATTAATTGGGGGAAAAGTTGTCTATTTATTTCGCTATTAATGATTTGAAAATGACTTTTGAAAAAGAAACCTAGAGCGGTAATGGGGAAAAGAGCAGGAAAAAATAAAAATAGATTCATTGATTCATTTCCGCTTGCAAAACCAAAAAATTAATTGGACTAATATAAGAAGGAGAAGACTTCTTTGAAATATTTAAAAAAAGCGGGCGGATATTCTGTGCAGAGTTTTCATACCCGCCACGAAAGACTGGAAGATTGGGGATCTTCCAGTCTTTTTTGTATGAGGAAGAGGACGAATGCTGGATATCATAAACGGAAACATTAATAAGGTAGAATTTTTAACTTCTTGCAATGAAAGAGGCGAAATGATATCATAGAAAAAAAGATGGGAGGCGGAAAATGAAACTGGTTTCGTGGAATGTCAACGGCTTGAGAGCCATTGAGAAAAAAGGTTTTTCTGATATTATGAAAGATTTTGATGCAGATATCATTTCTTTGCAGGAGACAAAGCTGCAGGAAGGCCAAATAGAATTGGATACCCCTGGATATTACCAATACTGGAATTACGCGGAGAAAAAGGGATATTCCGGTACGGCAGTATGGACAAAACAAAAGCCAAAGGCAGTATTTTACGGCATGGGCATAGAGGAGCACGACAAGGAGGGGCGGCTCATTACGCTGGAGTTTGAGGACTTTTATCATGTAACCTGTTATACCCCCAATTCTCAGGACAAAAATGCCAGGCTGGATTACCGGATGCAGTGGGAGGATGATTTCAGACGGTTTTTGATGAAACTGGATGAGAAAAAACCAGTAATTTTATGCGGGGACCTGAATGTGGCGCACAAGGAGATTGATCTGAAAAATCCGGCCAGCAACCGGCGCAGTGCAGGGTTTACAGAGGAAGAGCGAGGGAAGATGACAGAGCTTTTGGCGGCAGGGTTTACAGACACTTTCCGGTATTTTTATCCAGATAAGGAACAGTGCTATTCCTGGTGGAGCTATCGGTTTCGGGCGAGAGAGAGAAATGCCGGATGGCGGATTGACTACTTTTTGGTCAGTAACCGGCTGCAGGAAAGGTTAAAGGAAGCGGAGATTTTTAGCCACATCACAGGGTCCGATCACTGTCCTGTGGGGCTTACCATAGATTGACAGGGGGGAAGAGGAATGAAGGTTGCTTTAGCACAGATTTCACCGCGGTGGATGAAAAAAGAAGAGACTATGGACCTTTGCAGAAGAGAGATGAAAAAAGCAGCGGAGGCTGGCGCAAAGCTGATCGTATTTCCGGAAATGACGCTGACAGGGTTTAGCCCTTGTTGGGAGGAGACGGCAGAGCTGTGGGAGGATAGCTGGACCAAAGAAGCCTTTAGCGCCGCTGCAAAACAATACGGGATGACGGTGGTTTACGGCAGCGTCATAAAACGGGATGGCAGGCCGGAAAACCACGGGACAGCCATCAGCCCCCAAGGGGAAGTTTTGGCGGACTATGTGAAAATCCATCCTTTTTTGGGATGGGAAGAGGAAAGGTTTCGCAAAGGGGAACATCTTTCCTATTTTCAGGCAGGGGAGTTTACCTGTGCCCTTTTTATCTGTTACGATCTGCGGTTTCCAGAAATCTTCAGTGCCGCGGCGAAAAAGAGCGATCTGATGATTGTCATGGCAAGCTGGCCGTCCGAGAGGCAGAACCACTGGCGGGTGTTAGCACAGGCGCGGGCCATAGAAAACCAGTGTTATGTGGCGGCGGTGAACCGGACCGGAGAGGGCGGCGGGTTTTCCTATGGGGGAGACTGCATGCTCATCGACCCTCTGGGCAATATTTTAGCAGACGGCGCAGGCGGTTTGGAGGGGATCCTGTATGGGGAAGTGGATAAAAAGCAGGTGCAAGCGCTGCGAGAAGCCTTTCCCAAAGAAAACAGCAGACGGCCGGAAGTTTACCAAAAACTTTTCAGATGAAAGCCGAAAAATTTTGATTGAAGGAGAACAGAGGTTATGGCACTGGATGGGATTGCCGTTGCGGCGGTGACGGCGGAACTAAAAAAAGAATTGTTAGGGGGAAGAATCGACAAAATTTATCAGCCGAGAAAGGACGAAGTGATTGTATCGGTGCGGTCCTTAGGGCAGACAAGGTGGGTTCTTTTCAGCGCGTCAGCAAGTCACCCCAGGCTTCAGCTGTGCGGCAGGCCCACAAGCAACCCTGAAACAGCGCCTATGTTTTGTATGACGCTGCGAAAGCATATTGCCGGCGGCAAAATTGTACAGATCACCCAGCCTAATTTTGAGCGGATTGTACAGGTTCATATTTTGGGCATGAACGAGATGGGGGATATGGTGGAAAAGTGTCTCACAATCGAAATGATGGGGAAGTATTCCAACCTGATTTTGATAGACGAAAAGGGCACCGTCATTGACGCCATTCGGCGGGTATCCCACTTTACCAGCTCTGTGCGGGAGGTTTTGCCGGGAAAGGCCTATTGTTTTCCGCCAGGACAGGGAAAGGAAAACCCGTTGCAGATGGAAAAAGAATCGTTTTTGAAGCATTTTGCAGAGGGAGACGGAAGAAACATACAGTCCATTTTATATTTAAGCTATACAGGGATCAGCCCTGTCTGTGCTGCGGAGCTTTGTTATCGGGCGGGGATTGACCCGACGGCGCACCCGTCAGAAGTCTCTTGGGCTCGATTGGAAGATCTTTATGTCTATTTTCGGGATATGATGGATTTGACCATAGGGGAACAGTTTCAGCCGGAGATTGCAGTGGACAAAAAGACAGAGGTGCCGGCGGAGTTTTTTGCTTTTGGTTTGACGCAGTATGAGACAGGGTTAAAGCGGATTTCCTACACGTCCATGTCTGCGCTGTTGGAAGATTTTTATGGGGAGCGGGACAACAAAAACTACATCCGGCAAAAAGCCCACGACATGCGCAGAATTGTGGTCAACAGCATGGACCGCTTGACGCGGAAAGAGAAGCTGCAGCAAAAGGCATTAAAAGAGACGGAAAGGATGGAGGAATGGCGGCACAAAGGAGAAGTGCTGACATCCACCTTATATTTAGTAGAACAAGGGGCAAAGGAGGCGGTGCTGCCGGACTATTTTGTTGGCGGCGACATTCGGATTTCCTTGGACCCGCAAAAGACGCCTGCGGAAAATGCGCAGAAATACTTTGCCCAGTACAACAAGGCCAAGCGTACCAGAGCGGCCCTTGCCCAGATGGCAGAGCAAAACGCTGTGGAGATGGCCTATTTGGAAGGGGTGCTGGTGGCCATTGACCAGGCGGCGGATGAATCGGATTTGGCAGAGATTCAGGCAGAGCTTGCGGCGGAAGGACTGATGAAGGCAAAGACGGAGAAAAAGGGAAGGGGGAAAAAGATTCCAAAAAGTCAGCCAATGCACTTTGTATCCAGTGACGGATATGATATTTTTGTGGGAAAAAGCAACACACAAAACGATGTGCTGACCATGAAAACGGCGGAGAGCACAGATTTATGGTTTCATACAAAGCAGATTCCAGGCTCTCATGTCATTGTGCGCACAAGAGGAGAGGAAAATCCGCCGGACAGAACGAAAGAGGAAGCAGCGGTTTTGGCGGCCTATTTTAGCAGGGCGCAACAAAGCGGGTCGCTGGTGGCGGTGGACTACACGCCAAGAAAGTTTATCCGCAAGCCAAAGGGAGCAAAACCGGGGATGGTGGTGTATGACACCAACCAAACTGCTTATGTGCTGCCGGAGGAAGGCGTAGTCAACCGGCTGAGAAAAGATAAGACAGAGGTTAAGGAAGATATACACTAAAATGGATAAGACAAAACGACGTTTGTCAAGAGGGGATTAGACAAAAAACAGAAGACAAAATAGGATACCTTTGCGGCTGACGAGGCGTTGTCTCGTAGAGGGAGAGAGAAAAGATGGAGAATCAATGGGATGAAGCAATGTTAAATGTGGAGCGGAGTTGTTGTTTTACAGGGCATCGGCCGGAGAAATTAAAAACGGACCCCAAAGAGGTGTTTGCAGGGCTGAAAAGGGAAATTCAACAGGCCATCGATGACGGATACGACACATTTTTGACCGGCATGGCGCGGGGGGTAGACCTATGGGCGGCCCATATTGTGCTGGAGAAAAAGGCGCAGTACCCTCAGCTAAAGCTATACTGTGCCATACCTTATGCAGGGTTTGAAAAACGATGGGATGAGCGGTGGCGCAATGCGTATCAGCAGATTTTAGGCCAAGCAGATGGGGCAAAGGTTTTTTGCGCCACTTATACCTATGGTTCTTTTGATATGAGAAATCACTGGATGGTGGACCACAGCCGGCGGGTGATTGCCGTTTACAACCACACCCACGGCGGCACGTACAACACGTTAAAGTACGCAAAGAAAAAAGGGGTGGAAGTCTTTCTCATTGAGGGTTAAAAAGGGGAGATGTTTGTATAAATTCTCCTAAACTGGAAAATATAAGAGAAAAGCCCTGCAAATGCAGGGCAATTAATTTAGGGAAGGAAATATTCATATTTGCGTACAAGACAAATGCCAACGGTGTTGGGACCGGTATGGGTGGCGATGGTAGCGCCGATTTGAAAGGGCTCATATTCCACTGCATTTCCCAGCGCCTCTTGGAGAGCTGCCCCCAGCACTGGCGCCTCTTCGGGGGTGTTGGTGGTGCCGATCATAAAGGCGTATTCTTTAATATCCAGACGATTGGTCTCAAAATGCTTTTTGGTCACGTCGATAATTTTATGCAGTGCGCTTTTTCTGCCGCGGGCTATGCCGGCAGTTGAGATTTCGCCGTCGGAGAGGATGATGATGGGTTTTACCTGCAGGAGCATGGCGGAGAGGGAGGCTAGTTTTCCGATACGTCCGCCTTTTTGCAGGTTTTCCAAAGTATCCACCATAAAAAAGATCCGTGCTGTTTTTTTCATTGCCTCGCATACACGGCAGACAGTTTCAGCGCTATAGCCGTCTTTTTGCATTCTGACAGCCTCCTGGACAAGCAACATCTGGCTTCCGGTGGCGTTCCAGGAATTGATGATATGGATTTTGCGTTTTGGATAGCTTTCCCGAAGCATCTGCGCTGCGTTGACGGCAGACTGGACAGAGCCGCTTAAAGAGTCTGTAATAGTAAAGCAGACCACATCTTTGCCCTCCTCCAAAGTAGGGGTGAAAGCCTCCAGATAGTCTTGAATGGAGGGGAGAGAAGTTTTGGGAAACAGGTGTTCACCGATCATTTTGCTGTAAAATGTTGTTAACGGCAGCTCTGTCAGTTCTTTTTGATAGGTTTCGCCGTCCAAAGAAATGTAAAAAGGCACAATGCGAACGTTTAGTTTTTCCGCCAAGTCTAAGGGCAGATCGCAGGCGCCGTCACTGTATAGTTGATATTCCGACATAGAATCCTCCTAACATGATTGCATAAAAAGATACTCTTTTCAATGTATCATGATGTGTGCATAATGTCAATATTGTCCCAGGCAGATTCTTGTCGGCACAATTTCTGAAACAACATTTGATTTCCTTTCCAATTGTGGTATAATATCACAAATAGGCTGACGTTTCACAGCCATATGTTTTGCCAGATCGTCGGCCTTCTTTTGTGACAATCTAGATTTCATGCATCCAGTCAAGTGAAGAAGAAAGGAGCTTCGTTATGTTTAAGAAGGGGGAACGGATTGTTTATCCCATGTATGGTGCTGGTGTGGTGGAAAATATTGAACAAAGGGTCCTAAAAGATAAAATCGAAAGCTACTATGTTTTTCGGATGTTTTCTGGAAACATGGTCATTCGGTTATTGACGGATCGATCGGCAAAAGTGGGTATCCGCTCTATCAACAAAAAAGAAAAGGTCATGGATGCTCTTCATCATGTGGCCCCAAATCCGGCAGTTTGTTCCGGTCATTGGAATCAGAGATACAAAGAGCATTTGGAAAAAATCAAAAGTGGAAACTTTGAAGAGGTTTTGGAAGTGGTGAGAAACTTACAGTATCGAGAACGGACGCGGGGGCTTTCTGGAATCGAAAAAAAGATGCTCACAAATGCCAAACAGATTGTACTAAGTGAAGTCATCTGTGCGGCGGAGGTTGACAAAAAAGAGGCGGAAGAGATGCTCAATCAAAATTTGATCACATGTTAAGCATGTTTTCTGAAAAAAAAGAGGGGGAAAGGAGGAAGAGAAATGTTAAAAAGAGTGTTAGGCGTTTTGATGGGATGTCTTGTGGCGGCAGCTGTGTTTTTTCTTGGAAACATGGCCTATGTAATGAATTTATTAAATATTGCTGACCTGCTTCCCCAGTATGCTGTCATTATTGTTGCTGTTATCATTGGAATTATATTTTATTTTAGTTTATCTTCTTATTGCGCCCAGTATTTGGTCAAACATCTGTCAAGAATGGAAGACGCTTTGGTTAAAATGAACATCAAAGAGCTGCTGGCCTGCGTGTTCGGGTGCCTCATCGGCCTTGCCATCGCCAATTTAATTGGCATTGCTTTTAGCCATTTAGGGATTTTCGGCACGTGGATTGTGGTCATTTTGAATTTGGTCTGCGGCTATTTGGGCTTTCGTGTGGCAGGGCGCAAAAAGGACGAGCTAAACGAGGGGATTTTTCGGGACAAAAAAGGCGCCGGCATTTCCGGCAAGCCTAAAATACTGGACACCAGTGTCATTATTGATGGAAGGATTTTGGATATTCTTCAGACTGGTTTTATTGAGGGAAAAATTATCATCCCTAATTTTGTGCTGGATGAACTGCGTCATATTGCCGATTCCTCTGATGCGCTGAAACGAAACAGAGGCCGCAGAGGGTTGGATATTTTAAACGAAATTCAAAAACAGCTGAACGTCCCTGTGGAAATTGTGGACTATCACATCAAAGAAGTTATGGAGGTGGACAGCAAGCTGTTAAAGATGGGGGCAGACCTGAACGGTTTTGTGGTGACCAACGACTTTAACCTAAATAAAGTGGCGGAGTTTCAAGGCGTGAAGGTGCTCAACATCAACGAACTGGCAAACGCTGTCAAGCCTGTGGTTCTTCCAGGAGAGGAAATGCGGGTGACAGTCATCAAGGAAGGCAAGGAAAACAGCCAGGGCATTGCCTACCTAAACGACGGAACAATGATCGTTGTGGAGGGCGGCAAAAAGTACATTGGCGAGACCATTACGGCGGTTGTCACAAGTATTTTGCAGACCGCTGCCGGACGGATGATTTTTGTGAAAAAGAAAGACTAAGAGGACGGTATGCCGTGGCACACCGTTTTTTTACGGATCGTCAAAACCAGCGGGTACAAAATGGTTTTGATGAAAGGAGTGAAGTTACATATGTATCAGGGGCTTACAACTGCGGCGGTGATTGTGGCGGCAGGAAAGGGAAAGCGCATGGGCACCCAAGTCAGCAAGCAGTTTCTGGAAATCAATGGGAAGCCTATTTTGGCCTACACGTTGGATGTGTTTGAGCACTGTCCGTTTCTTGACCGCATTGTGCTGGTGACGGCGGTGGAAAACATTGAATACTGCAAGAGAGAAATTGTGGAGCGGTACGGGTTTACCAAAGTAAAACAACTGATTCCAGGCGGGTCTGAGCGGCAGTTTTCCGTCTATAACGGTCTTTTGGCGCTGAAGGGGAAGACAGATCTTGTGCTCATTCATGATGGCGTGCGGCCTTTTGTGAAACAGGAGGATATTTTAAAAACGGTGGAAACGGCGGCAGTTTACGACGCCTGTGTGTTGGGGGTGCCGGTGAAGGATACCATCAAAGTTTGTGACGAAGAAACTGTCATCACAGATACCCCTAGGCGGGATACGCTATGGAGCATTCAGACGCCTCAAACATTTCGCTACAAGCTGATCTGCGACGCCTATGAAAAGGCCATCCAGCAGAAGATTGCGGGGACAGATGACAGCATGTTGGCGGAAAAAAACGGCACGGCGGTGCGTGTGGCCATGGGAAGCTACGACAACATTAAAATCACAACGATGGAAGATCTATATTTAGCGGAATTTATGGTCCGCCGCAGCATTGAGACCAAATCGACGAAAGGCGGGGAAACAACACCATGAAGCAAGTGACAATTTACACAGACGGCGCCTGTTCTGGAAACCCTGGACAGGGCGGTTACGGCGTGGTGCTTCTCTATCAGGGAGCCCGCAGGGAGCTCTCCGCAGGCTACCAGCGGACAACCAACAACCGAATGGAGGCGTTGGCTGTCATTCGAGGGCTGGAAGCGTTAAAGGAGCCATGTGCTGTGGATCTTTACAGCGATTCCAAATATGTGGTGGACGCCATGAAGCTGGGTTGGGCGAAAAAGTGGCAGAAAAACGGCTGGAAGCGGAATAAAACGGAAAAAGCCTCCAATGTGGATTTATGGGAAAGGATTTTGGAGCTATGCAACACCCATCAGGTGACATTCCACTGGGTCAAAGGACATGCGGACAATGTGGAAAATGAACGGTGTGACCAGCTGGCGCGGGAGGCGTTAGGGGGAAACCAGTTATTTCTTGATGAAAATTATACAAAATAGGAATAATTTTGTCTGTTTAAACTGAACGAACTTAGAGAATAATCATTGACAGAAAATGTTAAACGTGATATAGTATATCTATGTTGTAAAACATATATTTTTATCTATTTTTTTCTATTTAGTAGGAGGATTTCGCAATGAAAAAAGGAACAGTAAAATGGTTTAATGCAGAAAAAGGCTTCGGATTTATCTCCGTTCCAGGCGAAGACGATGTATTCGTACATTTCTCAGCTATCCAGTCCGAGGGTTACAAAACTCTGGAAGAAGGACAGGAAGTTGAATTTGAAGTAGTTCAGGGTGCTAAAGGTCCTCAGGCTGCAAACGTAACAAAGTGTTAATCAATTCATATAGTCATTTTTCCCAGTATTACTGGAATTGAATATATATATAGGTTAGCGGAAAGCTCTCTGGCATTGCCAGAGGGCTTTTATTTTTTTATCCTTTCGCAAAAAAAGGCCTGTCAATTGGATTTTCTTTTCTGTATTTTTGTTTTTTTAGACACAGGAAATCCTTTGAAATCGGGATAGAAATTTCTGCTTTTGGGCAAAGATAATGGTTAGATCTGCGCTTTATCGTTGCGAAGGAAAAAAAACTGTGGTAAAATACAGAAAGATTTACAAGATTCTACAAAAAGATGCAAAATTTTGAAGGCAGGGAGTAATTTTTTATGAGGCAAACAAGAGAAGACATTCGTAATATCGCAATTATCGCCCACGTCGATCACGGTAAGACGACGTTGGTTGACCAGCTGCTCAGACAAAGCGGAACCTTCCGCTCCAACCAAGTGGTGCAGGAGCGTGTGATGGATTCCGGCGATATTGAGCGGGAGCGAGGCATTACGATTCTTTCAAAAAATACCTCCGTACATTTTGGAGATATTAAAATCAATATTATTGACACACCAGGACATGCAGATTTCGGCGGCGAGGTTGAGCGTGTATTGAAGATGGTAAACGGCGTTGTGCTCATGGTAGACGCTTTTGAAGGGCCTATGCCACAGACAAAGTTTGTTCTTAGAAAGGCACTGGAACTGGATCTTCCAGTGGTTGTCTGTGTGAACAAGGTGGATCGTCCAGAGGCGCGGCCGATGGATGTGGTAGACGAAGTGCTGGAGCTTTTTATGGAGCTGGAGGCAAACGACGAACAGCTGGACAGCCCATTTGTCTTTGCGTCTGCAAGAAACGGCACGGCTTCTCTGGATCCGGAAAAGCAGGATGAGGACATGAAAGTGTTGTTTGAGACGATCATCAATCATATTCCAGCGCCGGAGGGGGATGCAGAGGCACCGTTACAAATGCTGATTTCTACCATTGACCACAGTGAATATGTAGGTAGAATTGGTATCGGTAAGGTGGAAAACGGCACCATCCATGTCAACGACGAGGTCATGGTATTAAACATGCACGACAAGGAAAAGGAAAAGAAAGTGCGGATTTCCAAGCTTTACACCTTTGAGGGGCTGAGCAGAAAAGAAGTGACAGAGGCGTCCTACGGCTCTATTGTGGCTCTTTCTGGTATTGAGGATATTTCCATTGGGGACACCATCTGTTCTCCAGAAAAGCCGGAAGCGCTTCCTTTTGTGAAGATTTCTGAGCCAACGCTGTCCATGGTCTTTTCTGTCAACGACAGCCCATTTGCCGGCAAGGAAGGAAAATTTGTCACTTCCCGTCATCTGAGAGACAGGCTGTACAAGGAGCTGAACACAGACGTCAGCTTAAAGGTGGAGGATACAGACACGACAGAGGCTTTTCGTGTCTCTGGACGAGGGGAACTGCATCTTTCTATTTTGATTGAAACCCTCAGAAGAGAGGGCTATGAGTTTCAGGTGTCCAAGCCGGAAGTACTGCTCCATATAGAAAACGGCAAAAAGATGGAGCCAATGGAGCTTGTGACAATCGATGTGCCAGAGGAGTTTGTTGGAACAGTCATTGAAAAGCTAGGCAGCAGAAAAGGCGAGATGACCAACATGTATCCAGGAAACGGCGGTTACACCCGATTGGAGTTTTTAATTCCGGCAAGAGGACTGATTGGCTACAGAAACGAATTTTTGACAGACACCAAAGGAAACGGTATTATGAACTCCATTTTTGACGGGTATATGGAATACAAGGGTGAAATCCCAACCCGTTCGCAAGGGTCTTTGGTTGCCTTTGAAGATGGGGAGGCTGTTGCCTACGGTTTATATAACGCGCAGGACAGAGGGGATCTGTTTATCGGCGCAGGAACTCCGGTTTACCAGGGGATGGTTGTCGGCAGAAATTCCAGATCTGATGACATGGACGTCAATGTCTGCAAGAAAAAACAGCTGACAAACATGCGTACTTCCGCTTCCGACGAGGCGCTGCGTCTCACACCGCCGCTTGTGATGAGTCTGGAACAGTGTCTGGACTTTATTAACGACGACGAGCTGGTGGAAGTAACGCCGGAAAACCTTAGAATGCGCAAGAAAATTTTGGACAGCAATCTGAGAAGAAAAGCGAAAATCAGAGCCAGCATGGGAGCGCAGTAATGTGGAAGGCCTGATTGGTTGAGGGCGTCCCTTTCGGAGAAAAAGCGCATCATCCGTTGAGGAAGAAAAAGCAAAGGGCTGAGGTGTAAATCGATGACGAAACCTAGAAAAAGAAGCAGTAATTTTATGTTGCAGGCGGCGATTCTTGCCAGTGCAGGGCTGATTTCCCGATTCTTTGGGTTCCTTTACCGTCCGCCGATGACCAATTTAATTGGCGATGAGGGAATTGCCATCTACAGCGCAGGGTACTATATCTATACATTTTTGCTGATTCTTTCCTCCGCAGGCCTTCCGGCGGCCATTGGCAAAATGGTATCGGAGCGTATGGCTTTAAAGCAGTACCGAAATGCCCATAAGGTGTTTCAGGTGGCGATGGCTTGGGCAGCCAGCCTGGGCGCTATTTGTATGGTGGTGCTCATGGTGTGGAGTAAGCCCATTGCAGCGTTTGTGAATAGCCCTGACAGCTGTTATACACTAATTTCCTTGGCGCCAACCCTTTTGATTGTGGCGGTAATGTCAGTGCTGCGAGGATACTTCCAGGGAATGAATACCATGGTGCCGACTGCGATTTCACAGGTGGTGGAGGCTGTATTTAACGCCATTTTTTCTGTCTATTTGGCGTGGGCCTTTGTGGGCTACGGTGTAGCTTTCGGCGCGGCAGGCGGCACGGCAGGCACAGGCATCGGCGCTTTGGCGGGACTGATTGTGGTGTGGATTGCCTATTTGTGGGCGCGGCCGGATTTGATGCGGCAGATGCGGCGGGAAGACGCAGGCGGCCACAGAGAGTCCAGCGGACAGGTGGCAAAAATTCTTTTTAACACCGCAATGCCCATTATTGTTGGGACGGCAATTTTCAGCATTACCAATCTTTTGGATATGACCATGGTAATGAGCCGGCTTTTGGCAAGCGGCGCCTTTACTCAGACGGAGGCAAGTGTTCTTTATGGGCAGCTGTCAGGGAAATATGTGGTGCTTACCACCTTTCCTGTCAGTTTTTCCACGGCCATGGCTACAGCGGCTGTGCCAAGCATTGCCAGGTCTGTGGCGTTACGGGACAAAAAAATGGTACGCAAGAAAATCAATGTGGCTTTTCGCATTGCCATGTTGATTTCTATTCCGTGTGCAGTGGGAATCGGCGTACTGGGGGACCAGATTTTACAGATGCTGTTTCCGGCCTATCCGTCAGGAGGGATGCTGCTGAAAGTTGGGTCTATCTCCATTGTATTTTTGTCCATGTGCCAAATCGTTACTGGAATTTTACAGGGCATTGGAAAAGTGCGTTATCCAGCCATCAATGCAGGGGTGGGCGCTGTTGTAAAATTTATTCTCAACTACGTTTTAATTGTCATTCCAGCCATCAACGTGCTGGGTGCAGTCATTTCCACAACGGCCTGCTATATTGTGGCGTCGATTTTAAATACAGTGGTATTGGCCCGCTCCACAGGGGTTGTGCCGGACCTGATGGGAGGCATTGTAAAGCCTTTCATTGCAAGCTGTATGATGGGTGTGGTCTGCATTCTCAGCTACAAGGGGCTGATGATCGCAGGGAATAACACGTTTGCTACCGCAGGGGCTATTCTCATTGGTATGGCAGCTTATTTCTTCGCTATGGTGCTGATTCGGGGATTTCGGGATGAGGACTTGGAGACTATGCCTATGGGAAAGAAGCTGCGGCGGGTACTAAATAAATTTGGGTATTAAAAAAAAGCGGGACGCCCCGCTTTTTTTGTTGCCTACATTCGTGATTCATAGAAAAGTTCCACAACAAGATGGATGATGGAGGATATAGTCCAGGCAAAGGCCAGGCCCACACCGATGCCAATCCATGGGGAGGCGCCGGTTTGTTTTCCCAAAAAGAGGCTGAGGAGAATGAGGCAAAAACAGAGGTTTTGCGTAATCTGAAAGGAGCGGCTTTGAGCTGTCAGACGGATCAGCCGGTTTCGCTCATCCATCTCCTCCAGGCGGTCTTTCTGAGAGAGGCGGCGGGACAGGCTGACATAGATGGACTGGGCGCTGACGAAAAAAAGAAAGGCGCTTGGAAGGATGTTTTTTGTGGCAAAACCGTTTGAAAGGCTGCCAAAGACGTACATCAAGGCCAAAAGACACCAAAAAAGGCCGAAAGCAAACTTCTTTTTATCATAGATTTTCATTGTTTTGATCCTCCAATTCTTTATTTTCTTTCAGACAGCATAGCTCCTCCACTGTCACATGAAATACTTGGGCCAATCGATAGGCAAGCATGAGGGAGGGGCTGTACTGTTCCTTTTCTATAGACAAAATGGTGCGGACAGAGACGTGGACCAAATCTGCCAGCTGCTGCTGGGTAAGGCCAAAGAGAAGGCGATACTGTTTCACTTGGGTTTTCATAGGAGATCCTTTCTGGGAATATGAAGTTTCCTTCATATGAAGTTAACTTCATATTACGGGAAAGAAAGGCTGTTGTCAAGGGGCGGAAAGAAGTTTTAGGACAGATGCATAAGTTTCCTTCTTTTGGACAAACTGGGGACAGGAGGGATGACTTATGTTTGGGAAAAAAACGTTGCTATTGACACTTTTGGTTGGATTTCTCTGCTGCGGGCTGAGCATGTTTTCGGCCTACGCTATTTTTTCTACGATGATGGAACAGGAGCAAAACGCACTGGTTGCGGAGGAACAGCAGCAGGAAGGGAAGGCGGATGATCTGGATACCCGTTTGGTGTTTGAGACAGAGAATCAAAAGAAGCAGCCATCGCCTTTGGCTCCAGAGAGTCCTTATGAGGCACAGGCGGCGCCAAAAAGCCAAAGGGAAGGGTATCTTCTTGTGGACAAGGACGGATTTTTGGCAGTGTTTACGCCGGATAGAGAGAAACTTTTGGAGCGGACCGATATTCGGACTGCGTCTCTTCCCACAGAGGAGAGACGGCGGTTAAAAACAGGGATTTTTATTTCCGATGACAAGAAATTGGCGGCGGCTTTGCAGGACTACAGCAGCTGACAAAAAAACGGGGGCGGGCAGACATACCGCGCCCGTTGTATTTTTTATGAAATGGATTGCGCGTTTGTGAAAAAGTGTATATAATGCAAATAGATTTCAATGACTTGGGAGGAAGGACTTTGGACCAGTTACAGCCAGCACTGAGCCGCCGAGAAAAAATGCGGCTTTACTACACTGCCATGAAAGGGCTGATGAACACCTGCGCAGTGTTTAGCGATGAATCGGAAAATTTTCAGCAGGTGACAACGGCAGAAGCGGGGGTTTTTGCTAAAATTTATTTGAGGACAGCCAAGGACGATGTGGACCACGCTGTGTTTGTCTCAGGAGAGAATAGACACCAGATGGCGCTGGAAAAAACGGAGGGTATGTTTGATTATTTTGTTATACAGGTGAAGCTGTGTCAAAAACAGACCTGCTACCAGTTTGATTTGGAAAAAGATGGACGGCATGTGTTTTACACAAAACTGGGATTTTTCGACGAGCCCAAAGAGGAAGGGCTTTTTTCCGTGTTTCAGCAGTTTTCTGTACCGGCGTGGGCTCAAGGGGCGGTGATGTATCAAATTTATGTGGACCGGTTTTGCAAAGGGTCGGACAAAAACAGCGTTGTGACAGGGGAGTATGCCTATTTGGGCGCCGCGGTACAACGGGTGGAGGACTGGTCGAGACTGCCGGAAAACGATGATTTTCGCAGCTTTTACGGCGGGGATCTTTTGGGGGTGATGGAAAAGCTGGATTACCTGAAAGATTTGGGGGTGGAAGTGATTTACTTTAACCCGATTTTTGTCTCACCTTCCAGCCATAAATACGATACGCAGGACTACAATCATATAGATCCCCATTTGGCAGTCATTGCGGAGGACGGCGGTGTGCCGTTAAAAGAAGGGCAGCTGGATAACAAAGAGGCCACCATGTACCAAAAACGTTCCACAGACGCTGTGAATCTGGCGGCAAGCGACGAATTTTTTAGACAGCTTGTGGAAAAGGCCCATGAAAAAGGCATTCGTGTGTTGTTGGATGGTGTTTTTAACCACTGCGGTGCTTTTTCTCAATGGCTGGATCGGGAAGGGATTTATGCCCAAAGCGGCAGATATGCGGTAGGTGCCTATCAGGAAAAAAACAGTCCATACCACGATTATTTTTTATGGCGGGAGGATCGATGGCCGGACAACGATCGCTATGAAGGCTGGTGGGGCTATGAAAACCATCCCAAACTAAACTATAATTCCAAAGCGTTGTACCAGACCATGCTGGAGATTGGAAAAAAATGGGTATCGCCGCCTTTTTGCGCCGACGGATGGCGGTTGGATGTGGCAGCGGACTTGGGGGCGGATGAACATGTCAACCACAAGTTTTGGAAAGACTTTCGGCAGGAAGTAAAAAAAGCCAACCCTGACGCCCTTATTTTGGCGGAGCACTACGGCGATCCGTCCTCTTGGCTGGATGGACAGCAGTGGGATTCTGTGATGAACTACGACGCGTTTATGGAGCCAATCAGCTGGTTTTTGACAGGAATGGAAAAACACAGCGACAGGTTTGAGGAGGGCAGATACAATAATGCAAAGGCGTTTGAGGAGTGTATGCGCTATACCATGGCCAGACTTCCTGGAAAGAGCCTGATGTGTGCAATGAATCAGCTTTCCAACCACGACCATTCCAGGTTCTACACCCGCACCAACCGTGTCTGCGGCCGGCTCATGTCTCACGGAAGCGCTGCGGCGGCAGAGGGGCTCAACAAAGGCTGCATGAAGGAAGGAATTTTGTTTCAGATGACGTGGATTGGAAGCCCTACCATTTACTACGGCGACGAGGCTGGGGTGGTGGGCTGGACTGATCCAGACAACCGCAGAACCTACCCGTGGGGCAATCAGGATGGAGAGCTTTTAGAGTTTCACAGGGCGCTCATTGAGATGCGCAGGGAAAGGGAAGTTTTCCGCCGCGGGTCGTTAAAGTATTTGAGAGGATCTTATGGCATGATTAGTTACGGCAGGTTTACCCAGAAGGAAATTGCCGCAGTCATTCTCAACAACACTGACGCGGAGCGGACGGAACGGATTCCTGTGTGGGAAATCGGCGCGGCGGGAGAGATGGATATAATTTTTACAAGCCGCAGGGAAGGGTTTACCAGAAACACAGGGGAGACCCTCCAGGTGGAAGATGGATGTATTTTGGCGAAGATACCGTCTTATGGCGGAATTGTAGTTTATCAAAAGAGGCGTTTGGATGAAACTTGAGATTTGTTACAGAGATAAAGATTTGGTTGTGGTGGTAAAGCCGGCAGGGATGCCTAGTCAGCCGGATAAAACCGGCGATGAGGACATGTGTACGGCGCTGGAAAAGGAGTTAGGGGTATCTGTCTATCCAGTGCATCGGCTGGACCGACCGGTAGGCGGGCTGTTGGTTTATGCGCTGGAGAAAAAGGCGGCAGCAGCCCTTTCTGCCGCGGCGGCAGGCAGTCAGATGGAGAAAAGGTATTTGGCCGTGGTCACAGGGACTTTGACTGAGCCAGAGGGGCAGCTGAGAGATTTTTTGAAGAAAAATCAGCGGAAAAACACTGCGGAGGTGGTGGAGGAAAAAACGCCGGGGGCGAAAGAGGCCCTTTTGGACTACAAAGTGTGGGAGCAGATACATACCTCTGAAAACGAAGCGCTGACATTAGTGGAAGTCCATTTATTGACTGGTCGGCATCACCAAATTCGGGCACAGTTTGCGCACAGGGGAAATCCGCTCTGGGGCGACCAGAAGTACAACCCTGCCTTTCAGAGGAGAAAAGGCGTTTTTCCGGCCCTTTGGGCCTATGGCCTGCGTTTTGTACATCCTAGGACAAAGAAGTCGATGACATTTGAGTCCTTGCCGCAGGGGGAGGCTTTTTCCTATTTTGACAGGTTCTAGGCGGTTTTTTCACCGTCTAGACGCTGTAACAGCGGTTGATATGGAATGTTAAAAAAAAATTCACAATTTTTTTTCAAAAATATAGTGCAAAATTCGAAAGTTGTATTATAATATATAAGAGGTAGCAAAAAATTTTTATTTTTATTTCATAAGACTTAGCAATCAATATGTCTCGTGGCTGATAATACAGGGAGGGATTCATATGTATTGTGAAAGATGCCATAAAAAGCCGGCAACGGTTTTTATGACCCAGATCGTAAACGGTCAAGCGACACGGCAGTATTTGTGTGCAGACTGCGCATCCCGCTTCTGCATCGAAGGCGGCGTGTCATTGGAGGATATTTTTAACAGATTCATCGCTGCCCATAGAAGAAGACAGAGGGACAACGGCGAGGAAGAGGTAAAATACGAGAGAGTGGTGAATCAAATCAATCCTTTTGGCAAGAAAAAAAATAGTTCTGCGCTCAATGATTTGGTTTGTCCTGCCTGTGGAACTACTTACAGGGAATTTCGTAAAACAGGGCGGTTAGGCTGTGCCCAATGCGCTGACATTATGAAAGAGCAGATCCAGGAAGTATTTTTTGGCGAATCGGAGTCTCTCTGTTACCAGGGGCGGGCGCCGAAAAAACTGCGGGAAAAAATATATGGCGACAGAGAGAAAGAAGTGCTTCAAAAAATGCTCAAAGACGCCGTGGATAAAGAGGACTACAGCAGGGCTGCTGTGATCCGTGACAGAATCCATGCCATTGACAGGGGGGACACCCATGAAATGGTTTGAGATGGGAAGTGTAGATGAAAGTATTTTTGTATCAACAAGAGTGGAAATAAGGCGAAATGTCAGCGGGTACTTTTTTCCATCCAAAATGGATTTGGAACAAAGTGAAAAATTGATGAAAACGCTGGAGCCGGTGTTTCAGAAAATAAGCGAAGGATCTATGGATAGTTTTCAGCTGATTCGGATGGACGGCGCTTCTGACACGATCCGCACGATTTTTACAGAAAAAGGTTTTTTTAAGCAAATGATGCGGAAAGATTTGGTAAGCGGTGTTTTTCTCAACGACGATGAAACCTTTTTTGTGGTGATCAACGACGGAGACCACGTACGGTTCGCCTCAGAATTTGCGGGGGAAAGTTTGGAGGAAGCCTATTTGATGGCTTCTGCGGCGGAAGAAGCTGCGGACAGTATGCTTTCCTTTGCCTTTGATGAGGAACTAGGATACCTTTGTGAGAATATTGAAGAAATCGGCACAGGGCTGTTGGCAGCAGTGACGATGGACCTTGTAGCTTTGGAGCGGGATGGAAGAATCAACGATTTGATGGCCTTAGCAAAAAAAGAAGGATTGGACATTCAAAAGCTTGATTTTTCTACAGGAACCCCTTGCGGCAGTTTCTATGAGATTGAAACAGGGATGTGTTTTGGGAAACGTGAGGACGAAATGCTGGAGATTCTCCGGCGGTTTGTCTATCAGGTGTTTACAAAAGAAAAAAATGCCCGCGGGCGTTTGGTGGAAGACGAAGACTTTTGTGACCAGGTGACGAGAGCCTATGGTACGTTAAAATACGCAAGAAAAATTTCTATGGAAGAGACAGCGGATGTTATCTGTCTTGTGCGAGAGGGATATCAAATGGGGATTTTGAAAGAGCCTAGGCCGCGTCTATCTCTATGCAATCTCTGCCGCTCTGCTATGCCTGGAAGTCTAAAGGCGCTGACAGGAAGCGGGTTTCGCGGGGATAAAATAGAGTGTATCAGGGCAGACTATATTCAAAGACAGTTTATTTGATGAAAAGGAGGGATTACATAGATGCAGGGCAATTTTACAAAAAAAGCACAGCAAGCGTTGGAAGAGGCGAAAAATGCCGCGGCGCAATTGGGCCGCAGCCGTGTGGGAACGGAGCATATTTTAGTAGGACTTTTGCGGGTGAAAGATTGTGTGGCTGCAAAGACTTTGGAAAACCAGGGAGTGACAGCTGAGCTGGTGGAGGAGAAGATTGCAGGAATTATCGGAAGCCATGACAGTTTAAGTTATATGCCAAGAGACTACACGCCACGAACCAAGCGGGTCATTGACGGCAGTGTGTCAGAGGCGCAGCAGATGGGAAATGGCTATGTAGGGACAGAGCATCTTCTTTTAAGCCTGATGAATGAACAGGACTGTATCGGTGTAAAGCTCCTGCTTCTTTTGGGGGTTAGCCCACAGCGGGTATATGAGGATATGATGCTCCTTTTAAACGATGAGGAACAAGATGGTGAGAAGACTGGAAAACAAGGGGCGGAGTTAGAGAACTCATCGCCGACGTCTACGCTGGACAAATACAGCAGAGATCTCACAAGCCTTGCCAAGGAAGGGAAATTTGACCCGATTGTAGGCAGAGAACAGGAGATTGAGCGGATTATACAGATTTTGAGCCGCAGAACCAAAAACAACCCTTGTCTCATGGGGGATCCAGGGGTTGGGAAAACTGCCATTGTAGAAGGATTAGCCCAAAGGGTTGCTGATGGCGCCATACCGGCCACGTTAAAGGACAAACGGATTATTAGTGTGGATCTTTCCAGCATGGTGGCAGGCTCCAAATATCGGGGCGAATTTGAGGACCGGCTGAAAAAGGCGTTGGAGGAAGTTCGTGTTGACGGCAACATTATTTTATTTATTGACGAAATCCACACCATTATTGGCGCAGGGGCAGCGGAGGGAGCCATTGACGCTTCCAACATCCTAAAGCCGTCGTTAGCCAGAGGTGAATTACAGCTGATCGGCGCGACGACAGTGGAGGAATACAGAAAATACATTGAAAAGGATGCTGCTTTAGAGCGCAGGTTTCAGCCGATTATGGTGGAGGAACCGACAGAAGAGGAAGCCATCAGCATGCTGTTGGGGCTGAAAGACAAGTATGAGGCGCACCACAATGTGCGGATTACAGAGGAAGCAGTCCAGGCTGCGGTGAAGCTATCCAGCCGATATATCAACGACAGATTTTTGCCGGATAAAGCCATTGATTTGGTGGACGAGGCGGCCAGCGCTTTACGGCTGAAAAGTTATGTTTCCCCGCCGGAGTTAAAGGAATTGGAGGAAAGTCTTGACCGTCTGGAACAGGAGAAAAAGGAAGCCATCTGCACAGAGGAATTTGAAAAGGCTGGAAAGATCAAGGCGCAGCAGGAAGTGCTGCGGGAGGAGTTAGCTCAAAAACAAGCAGCTTACGACAGCAAAATGGAGGCAGAGGGCCTTTGTGTGACAGCAGAGGAGATTGCTGACGTTGTCAGCCGATGGACAGGAATTCCGGCAAAAAGCATTCAAAACGACGAAAGTCAACGGCTGATGCAGCTGGAAGAGACTCTTCACAAAAAGATCATCGGTCAGCAGGAGGCGGTGACGGCCATTGCAAAGGCCATCCGCAGAGGCAGAGTTGGACTGAAAAATCCAAATCGGCCGATTGGGTCCTTTCTCTTTTTAGGACCGACAGGCGTAGGAAAGACAGAGTTAAGCAAGGCCCTTGCCCAAGCTTTATTTGGAGACGCAGACGCTATGATCCGCATTGACATGTCGGAGTATATGGAAAAGCATTCGGTGAGCCGTCTGGTTGGATCTCCGCCTGGATATGTAGGCTATGAGCAGGGAGGACAGCTGAGCGAGAAGGTTCGCCGCAAGCCGTATTCTGTGGTGCTTTTTGACGAGATTGAAAAGGCGGCAGGAGATGTGTTTAACATTCTTTTGCAGATTTTAGATGACGGGCATATTACAGACAGTCAGGGCAGAAAAGTGGACTTTAAAAATACGGTTATTATTATGACCAGCAATGCGGGAGCCCAAAGCATTGTGGCGCCAAAGAAACTGGGATTTACCTCAGGAAGTTCCAAAGAGCGGGACTATGAGGAGATGAAAAGAGGCGTCATGGAGGAAGTAAAACGAATCTTCCGGCCGGAGTTTCTCAACCGTATTGATGACATTCTTGTGTTCCATCCGTTGGATGAGGAGGACATTCAAAAGATTGTGCAGCTGATGCTGCATGATGTGGTGCAAAGAGCCAAAGAAAATATGGGAATTTCCCTGGCATTTACACCGGAAGCCGTTGGGTTTTTGGCGAAAAAGGGCTACGACCCGTCTTACGGGGCAAGGCCGCTGCGCAGAGCCATTCAGACAGAGGTGGAGGATGGTTTGGCAGAGGAATTTTTGATGGGAAAACTGACAAGAGGCGCCAACGTTCAGGGCGTGTTAGAGGGAGAAAAGATTCAGTTTACAGTGGAATAAAATAGGGGGACGCGAAAGCTGGAAAAAGGGCTTTCGCGTTCTTTTTTGTATGATTTGACAGACAACAGGCGGGGATGGAAGAAAGAGATAAAAAAAGGCGGAGGAAAGCAAGCTTTCCTCCGACCTAATCTGGGCGACAGGATTTGAACCTGCGGCCTCTACATCCCGAATGTAGCGCACTACCAAACTGTGCCACGCCCAGAAATCATTTTTAATTTTAATACAGTTTTTACCGTTCGTCAATAAGAAGTTAGAAAAAGCAAGGTATAAAAATTTGTCTCCAGGAAAAGCTAGAGACGAGGTGAGAAGGGATGGAAAAGAGAAAAAAACACGGCATGACAGAGGCGGAAAAAGACGCGATTATGCAAAACTCCAACTATGACGCACAAAGCGGCAAACCGTCGCCGGACAACAACATTTTTTTTGAAGAGCGGAGCAATCCTCTCAGCAGCAAGGGAAATTGAGTAAGAAAAAGACAGACGCAAAGGCGTCTGTCTTTTTTTATGATTAGCGTTTGATGTTGACAGAATCTACAAAATTATTGGATAGGTCTAACGTTACGTTTACTGGCTGTCCGTTATCTACTTCGTCGGACAGGTAACTATCCAAATCCTTGAGGCTCATGTTTTTCCAGCCGGCTAGGGTGATTTCGATGTCCCGTTTGCAGTCGTACTGCTTGAGGGTGCCGTCAGCAAGGCGCACGACGACAACTTGGGTGTCAGACCAGGCATGAACCAGTTCTCCTTTGACACCAGTTACTTGGCCGGTCAGCCTTACAGCTTCCTTGGTGCCGCTGCGGTAGGAAAGGTCCACATCGATTTCTTTTCCATTTTTCAGCGCTGTGTTCAGCTGGGAGATGGAAGTAAGTTTTTCTGTGCCGTCGGTAACACGAATTTCTATGTCGCTGTAGGAATAGGTGTTGGAGCCTATGGTGACAGAATCGGATTCCAACGTCTTTAGTTCACCGGATTTGGTGGAGAGTTCGTCGTCCTCCTCGTATTCGGCGGTAATTTTTGTCACCCTGTTGGACTGGTCCAGAAGGATGGTACAGGAAATTCTGGAAGCACCGATTTCCTCTACATCATGGATCAGTGTCTCTAATTCCTTGGTACGGCCGTTAATGACGGCAGTGACAGAAGGGGAAAGCGGGTACTGTTTGCGGCCGTCCTCCAAGGTGAGGGTATCTGTTGTGAGGGAATAAATTTTTCCTTCGTACTGGTTTTGGGATCTTTTTTCCGCCGCTATTTTGATGGCGTCTCCATCGCTTAGGGTTACGGTGACATAGACGGAGGCGTCTTCCATCAGATCCAAAATGTCTTTCATGGTGGCGTCGTTTCCGTCGATGAGGGCAAGGCAGTTAGGATCAAGAGGATAGACAGCGTCGTTATCCAATGTAATATCGTCGTAGGTGATGGTTTTCAAGTAGCCCTGAACAGAGGGAGCGGTCTGGGAACCAGAGGCGTTATGATTGGCCACTTGCAGGTCAGTTACTTGGGCGCCCTGATATTTGATGGAAATGAGATCCCCTACATTTAGCTGAGTTACAGGAAGTTGGTTTCCTTCATAGACAGCTGACATTGTTTTTTTCAGAGAGAAGCCTTTTTTGGTGCTATTGCCGCCGCCATCCACAGTCACAAGAAGGGTGGAGCCTTGGTCGGTGATGGAGGTGATATAGCCGGAGGCTGATTTTGTCATCAGGGGGGTTGCGGCGTCGTAGATTTTTGTCACAAGCACTGCCATCTCTGCCCGTGTCAGAGGATCATTGGGACGAATTTGGCCTTCGGAGCCAAGCATAATGCGGGCGCTGTAGAGAAGTTTTACATAAGGCAGCGCTTTTTTGCTGATTTGGGATTCATCGCCATAGGGCAGGGAAACGTCAGATTTGATCGGCTGATAGCGGCTGAAAAAACGGCCTAAATACAGCGCTGCTTCCTGGCGGGTGGCTGGCACATGGACGCCTTCTGAGGAGACAAAATGTTTCAGTTCTTCCGCAGTGACGATATTTTCTTCCAGGCAGTAGCTTACTGCCACAGCGGCCCAAGTGGGTATGGAGTGTTCGACTAAAACATCGTTCCATTTGGATAAAATGGTGGAATCATACTGGAATGCAGCGTCTTTTTCCGCCAAGGCATAGACAAGCTGGATGGTTTCGCAGAGAGTGACATCTTCCGCCGGACGGCAAAGATAAGTTCCGTCTGGACCGATTTCACCTTCCATCAGGCCAAGCTGTGCCGCCCGGACGATATAGTTTTGGGCTGCCGGCCACGGTGTTGTATGGAGATCAGAAAAAACGGCGGCATAGGTAAGCGGGGCAGTGAGGGTGACGAGGGCTGCTGCCAACACCGCTGTAGATTTTAATTTCATGGCGATTACCTCCTATTAGAATTTTTTATTTGCATTATAACATAAAAACTGTTTTCTGTACACGAGGCAGTTTTGTGGATGGAAGCAGAAAAATATGGTAAAATAAAAAAGGATTCATTGGAAGTGAAGGAGGGGTCTGAATGGAAGAAAATATATTCTTTTTTTGCTTGTTGTGTCTTTTGGCTGTGATTGATATCTGTTTGGCTGTATTTCTATGGTTTACAAAAAAAGAAGTCACTTTTTGGGGAAAGAAGAACATCATGGAAGCGACGAATATAAAAAAGTATCATCATGCACTGTCCAAACTCTATGTGATACATAGTATTGTATGTATTCTGCTTGGGATTCCTTTGCTTGCAGGACAATCCATATGGATTTCGGTTGGGGGAGTTGTGATAGCAACGATTATTTTTATGATTGTTGCTACAGTGGTAATTGAGAAAAAATACAAAAAATAAGGTTGGCCAAGGGATCTGCTGCAGAATATAAAAGTTCAGCCGGATGAGGGCAAAAAGGAAAAAAAGCGGGGGTTTTTTATGGCAAAATAAAGTAGACTTTTTTGACTGAAAAAGTATACTTTTTTTCGTTTCAATGGTATAATATGAAAACAAGGATAACCATAAGACGCAGCCGGCGACAGGGCTGCGGGGGTTATATGATTGTCCGAAAAGTGTGATGAAATCCTTAGGGGTAACGATATTACAATTAGGAGGAATTAGAAATGGCAGTCATTGAAGAACTGATCCGTGTGGAAGAGGACGGCTCTCTGAGTTTTGGCAATTATTTAATGGATGAAAAAAAGAAAGTACTGGATTTTGATGTAGATGGTGATCTTTACAAAGTAAAGACCTTTCGGGATATGACAAGGCTGGAGAAAAATGGGAAAATGGTGCTGGAATCCAATCCAGGAACCACAGTCCATCACTTTGTCATGACGGACAAAAAAGTTTCTTTCCTTCTGGAAAGCGCAGAGGATGCAGAAATTACGTTAGAGCTGGAACCGGAAAAGGAGTACAAGGTGCTGGTAGATGACGTGAACGTAGGAAAAATGAAGTCCAACATTGCCGGAAAAATTACTTTTAGTGTGGAAATTTCCGCGGGCAGTGTGGCGGTTTTCATTGAGAAAGTATTTTAATTTTACATAACGAGGAGGGAACCTGGCGGATTGTTGTGCGCTGGGTTCTTTTTTCTGTGAGAGGACCCACAGGCGAAAGGAGAAAAGCCACATGAAGGAGAAAAATTTTTACCAATGTACAAACTGCGGATACCGGTCGGCCAGGTGGGTTGGAAAATGCCCTCAGTGCGGTAAGTTTAATTCTTTAGAAGAGCAGGGGGACAAAGAGAGAGGGACTGCCTTTGGAAGAAAACTGAGCGCTGTGAAAAAAAGGGAGGCTGTGCGGCTTTCTCAGGTGGTACAGGGGGAGAAAGGAAGAATCAGCACAGGGCTTACGGAGTTTGACAGAGTCATGGGCGGCGGCATTGTGCGGGATTCGGTCACCATTTTGACTTCTGCGCCGGGCGGAGGGAAATCCACCCTTGCCTTGATGGCGGCTAATCTGTTGGCGGAAAAGGGGCTTAGGGTGCTTTACGCCTCGGGGGAGGAAAGTGAAAGTCAGATCAAACGCCGGGCGGACCGGATTCTCTCCTCGATCAGCGAAAACATTTGGATTGGTGCGGACACCTGTTTGAATCATGTGCTGGGGCTTATTGAAGAGATTGACCCGCAGTTTATTATTGTGGACAGCATTCAGACCTTTTATTTGGAGGAGTTTTTGCCAAGCCGCGCTGGAAACCCCACCCAAACTATGGAGTGCGCCAACGAATTGGTGCGTATCGCCAAAGATGCGGCCCATCCGCGGGCAGTTTTTTTGATTGGTCAGATGAACAAAAACGACGAGCTGGCTGGTCTGCGGAGTTTGGAACATTTGGTGGACACAGTGCTTTTGATGGAGGGGGATGGCGCCGATCAGCTGCGCTCTGTTTCCGCTACCAAAAATCGGTTTGGAAGCACAGGGGAGACGGGTTTTTTTACAATGACAGAAGAGGGGCTTTTATCCATTGACAATCCGTCGGAGTATTTTATGACGCCAAGGGAAAAAGAGGATGCGGTCAGCGGCAGCGCCTTGACTGTGGTGAAAGAGGGGTCCAGAGCCATCATCGCGGAGGTGGAAAGTTTGGTGTCTACCTCCTTTACGCCGTATCCGGCGCGGATTGTGGAGGCGATGAAAAAGGACCAGTTAAACACCCTCATTTCCATTGCTGAGGAGCGGTGCGGGTTTCGGTTTTATGACAAAAATGTGGTGGTAAAGACGACAGGCGGCATTCGGTTTCAGGAGCCGTCAGTGAGTTTGGCGGTGTTGATGAGCATTATTTCCGCAAGCCTCAACCGCCCCATCGGGACACGGACAGCGTTTTTGGCTGATGTGGGCCTGACCGGTGAACTAAAGCGGGCGCCCAGCATGGAAGCGCGGGTGCGGGAGCTGGACAGAATGGGATTTTCAGAAGTTTATCTCTGCGGCGGGTCGCGGAAATTGGAGGGGCTTACCATACAGATGCATGAGAAAAAAATGGTCCAGGAAGTCATTGAGGCGGTATTTGGAAAAGTCAATCAAAAATTGATGGAAGAGTAAGAAATTTTTGGAAATGGGTTTTAGGGGAATATGGCAAATTTTCTTGTAACTGCCGTGTTTTTTCCAAATTTGGATGAGGTGTGCAAGCCTTCCTTTTTCCACATATTCCCTTTCCTTCCACCAGGTACCATTGTCTCCTTTTTTGTTTTGGGTTACCATTGTCTTGCAACAAAAAATTTACCAAAAAAGGAGACGACACGATGAAAAAGAAAATAATTGCAATTTTGGCAGCGACAATCTGTATGGCGCCGGCAAGCGCTATGGCCGCGGATTTATCTTTTGGAAGAGATGCCCAAAGTTATGGGCAGCGTCAATCGTTGCGGGATCGAATTTTGGAGCTGAATGACAATGACCCATGGGTGCAGAGCCTTTTGGATAAAAATGGCGGGGGAAGGGAAGATTACCAGCCTAACACGCCGGACTGTGATTTTGATGGGGAAAATAAGCCTGGAAACGGCGAGACAGAAAAGCCGGAAAATAAGCCTGGAAATGGTGAGACAGAAAAGCCGGAAAATAAGCCTGGAAACGGCGGGGTAGAAAAGCCGGAAAACAAGCCTGGAAATGGTGAGACAGAGAAGCCGGAAAATAAGCCTGGAAATGGCGAGGCAGAAAAGCCGGAAGATAACGAAACACAAAATCCAGGCGGCGGAAGCTCCTCTTTATCACAGGCAAGCCAGATCTTATCTCTGGTCAATGCAGAACGGGCTAAAAACGGTTTGAGTCCTTTGAAACTGGACAGCAGGCTGACGCAGGCAGCACAGGTGCGGGCCAAAGAACAGGAGCAAAGCTTCTCCCACACGAGACCAAACGGCACACAGTTTTACACTGCCATCAAGGAAGCAGGGGTAAGCTACAAAGGTGCAGGGGAAAATGTAGCTATGGGGCAGAAGACAGCGCAGGAAGTAATGAACGCATGGATGAATTCTCCTGGACATAGAGCCAACATTCTCAATAAAAATTTCACCACGTTGGGAGTAGGGGTATACACAGCAGGAAGCACCACCTATTGGGCACAGTTATTTACATATTAAGAGATCAAAAAACCAGCCATCCTTCGGGAGGGCTGGTTTTTTTTGCTGGAGGAAAAAGGCAAAGAGGGCGACCGGTTTTTCCGAAAGGCTTTTTTTAAAAAAATCAAGAGAAATGATGACGGTTTTTGGGAATATGCGTTCGTTTTTGTCATGAAATTTCGTTGATTTTCCAGGAAAATTTTGGGATCTATTGCTATTGAAGATTGAGAACTTATGTTCTATAATTGGGTCATAAAGTTGACGTAAGCTTCTTTTTTATGGGGGAAGAAGAAAAACAAATTGGGGGGATGATAATGGCTGAGGTGAGACCGATCAACGAAAAGCGATATGGGGTCAGCAAGCACAAGTTTTTGGAAACGTATCATTTTTGTTTGCAGTACAATGAATGGCTGCGGGAGTTACAGGTGGAGACGGATACGGTACAGTCACCGGTATTGACAGATCTGCCGCCGGACAAGACGACAAGGGATAAAACAGGAATGTTGGCTGTCAAACGAGCTCAGTTAGACAAAAAGCGCAGGCTGGTGGAAGAGACAGCGAGAGAGGCGGCACCGGAGATTTTTCCATGGCTATTAAAAGCGGTGACAACCAACGGGGCAAGCTACATTTATCTGAAAGAAAGAATGGATATTCCTTGCGGAAAGGATCTTTTTTATGACAGGCGGCGGAAGTTTTATTGGCTTTTGGCAAACAAGCTATAGAAAAGAAAGTGCCGTAATCACGGGACAGTGTTTCGATGTAACATAGTAGCGTGAAAGGCGGCAGGCTTTTTTATTGGCTGACAGGGGATTTCCCTGGATATTCTTCTGGTTCAGGCAAAGGTCGGGCCCCAGCGATGGTTGCCGGAAAAAGGGGAAATGGAAGGGAGAAACGAGAGGGAGGAAGAAATGATTTGATACAGACAATGAGTATTTTTCAAGGGATTGAGGCGGTGCTGAAAAAGAAGTTTCCGGCTTGGGAAATCTATCTGGAACAGGTGCCCCAAGAGAGGAAAGAGCCGGCGTTTTTGATTCAGATGCAGCATAGGCAGGTGGTAGACAGCAGCAAAAACACGGTGATGGCCACCATTCATTTTTTGCTGACCGGCTATGAGAAAGAACAGACGCCGCCGGAGCAGAGACTACAGCACGCCACTGACGCTTTGGACTGTTTTGGTTCAGGAAAGCTTGCTGTAGGCGACAGAAAGATTAACATATCTGCCAGTTTCACAACAAAAGACATGGAAGTTGCCTTCAAAGACGACGGGGACAACTACAGAAAACGTCCTGTGACCAACGAGGGGGAGGATGTATTTTTGCTTGACTTGAAACTTTACTACTGCGATGACAGAGGAGAGGAACAAGGGGAGCAACCGTTGATGGAAGAAGTGATTTCCAACCAAATAATAACGATGTAAAGGAGAGAATTTTATGGGTTTACCAGACATTACAATTGAGTTTAAAACAACCGGCATTACTGCAATCAAAAGAAGTCAAAAAGGTATTGTGGCGTTAATTTTAAGGGATGAGAAGGTTACTGGAAGTCACAAAATCACTAATGTGACAGAGATTCCAGAAGGGCTGGCGGCAGAAAATGCAGAGTACATCAAGCGGGCTTTTTTAGGATACCAGACACCGCCAAAACAGGTGCTCATTTACTGTGTGAAAGCAGAAACAGCGCTGACAGAAGCACTGACATATTTTGCGACACAGAAGTTTGATTACATTTGTCTTCCGCCGGACGGTACAGAGGAAGAGGCGACAGAGCTGAAAACGTGGGTGACAAGTCAGAGACTAAATAACCACGCGATTTACAAGGCGGTGCTTCCGAATTTGGCAGGAGACCACGAGGCGATTATTAACTTTGCTTCCTCCGGCATGACAGACGGCAAAAAGACTTACACTGCGGCACAATACTGCTCTAGAATTGCGGGAATGATCGCCGGAACGCCGATGAAAATCAGCTGTACTTATGCGCCTTTGACAGAGCTGACTGATGTGGACAGGCTGACCAAAGAGGACGGAGACGAAGCTGTGGACGGGGGCAAGTTAATTTTAATCCACGACGGGGAAAAGGTGAAGCTTGGTAGAGGCGTCAACAGTTTTGTGACAACAACAGATGGCAAAGGGGAGCCGTTTAAAAAGATTAAGATTGTAGAAGCCATTGACATGATTGGGCAGGACATCCGCAAAACAGCGGAGGACAGCTACATTGGAAAATACGCCAACAGCTATGACAACAAGTGTCTTTTGATTGCAGCGATCAAAGGGTATTTAGAACAGCTGGAGCTGGACGGCATTGTGGAAAAAGGCACTTCTTTTGTGGAAATCGACATGCAACAGCAGGAGGTTTACTTAAAGAGTCAGGGGATAGACACGACAGAAATGACAGAGCAAGAGATCAAAGAAGCCGCAACAGGCAGCAAAGTATTTTTAAGCATTCGATGCAAAATTTTAGACGCTATTGAAGATATTGATATCAATGTAGTCATTTAATTGAAGGGGGAAGAAAATAATGGATAACGCGAAAAGAGTCATTAACGGCACCTTTGGGGAAGTTTGGCTGGACGGAGACTATGTAGGAGAAGCCACAGGGTTACAGGCGAAAGTGGCTTTTAACAAGGAAGATGTGAACATTTGCGGCAGAATGGCTGTGGATAAGAAAGTAACCAGCATTTCTATGACAGGAAGCATCACTATGCACAAAGTCAACAGCCGTATGGCTACAAAAATTGGGGAAGAGATCAGAAACGGCCGTGATGTTCGATTTACAATTATCAGTAAGCTTGCCGATCCTGACAGCTATGGCACAGAACGAGTAGCGCTGAAAAACGTTTCTATGGACGACCTGACACTGGCTGACTGGAAAGCGGCTACCTTAGGAAGCATTGAAGCGCCGTTTACATTTACGGACTATGAATTGATGGATGAGATTGGAGTGGAATAAGATGAGCACAAGTTTACTGGATTTACTGATGAAAAACGATTTGCCAAAGGCGGAAGTACGTGAATTCAAGGTCAGGAGATTTTCTAAGGCATGGGGAGAAGACGTCATTTTTAAGATAAAACCTATTGGCTACAACAGGATGACGGAAATAAGACAGATCGAAGGCAATGATTTTGATATTCATTTGATTTTGGCTGGGGTTGTGGAACCGGATTTTAAGGATAAAAAGTTACAGGCGAAGCTGGGCGTTTTAACGCCGGTGGATTGTGTGAAAAAACTGCTGACGCCGGGAGAAATTACGGAGCTTGTCTACGCGATAGAGATTTCCAACGGATATAGAGTGAGCAACTTAGAAGAAATTAAAAAAAAATAACGGAGGAATTTGAGTACAATCTTCTATACTTTCTTTTTTCAGAGAAAAATATTCTGCCGTCACAGTACTACAATTTGCCGGAAGGGGAAAAGGTTATTGTACGGGCGATGTTTTGCAAGATGATGGAAGAGCGGAAAAAGTTGATGAAGTTGAAACAGTAAGAAAAATAAAAGGGAGAATGTCTTTTTTGTGTACGGGCGGAGGAAGCTTGGGCGCTGTCTTTTTTTGGGGCGAAAAGGCAGCGGCAGGCGCGGTCGTATGGCGGGGGGAATTCTGCCTTTTTTCTATGTTTGCAAAAGGAGTACAGCCGTTGTCTCTCTTTCAGGGATGTGATAAAATCAAAGAAAAGGGGGAAGAGAGAAAGAATATATTGTAAAGAGGATGGCATGAAATGTGATATTGAGGAAAGGGAGGAGAAAGAAGAATGAAAATAACGATGCGTTTCGCGGGAAGTACAGAATATTTAGGTAGAGCTGGAAACTTAAATTATAGCGCTAATGTCTATCTCAATGGAGAATTGGTAGGCTGGTCGGGTTGGTTTGACAGTTTTGAGCTGGAAAATGTACCAGAAGGAGAAAATACAATAGCGATAGAAGGAGCAGGGGATTCAGCAGGAGCAGTGAGGTGCGTAGTGAAGAGGAAGGTCCGTTTTACAGCGAAAGAGGATGTGACGATATGGGCTAGAGCAAAATGGAAGGAATTGGAGATATTGATTAAGGGACATGATGTCAAAATTTTAGAGGATGAGAGTACCCTCGGGATGGGTTTGCAGGGTTTCGTGGAACAGATGATGGGAGAGACAGAGGGAAAGGAAGAGGAGAAGAAAAAACCGAAAGAAAGCTTATGGGAAACTATAAAAAAGATTAATGATGATCTTAAAAAATGAATGGTAGAGTTATAAAAGGTGAAGTTTAAATAAAAATAACACAAAATGTGATATTTGATGGAAGAGCCGGAGGGCTCTTTTTTTATGGAACGGAGGTGGTTGTGGTGAGAGGATAGGAGTGGTAAAATAGAAAAAAGGAGGGGGAGAAGGGAGAAAAAATATACTGCAAAGAGGATGGCATGAAATGTGATATTGAGGAAAGGGAGGAGCGAGAAGGATGAAGATAACGATGCGTTTTGCGGGAAGTATAAACTATATAGGTAGTGGAAATGGAAACTTAAATTTTAGCGCGAATGTCTATCTCAATGGAAAATTGGTAGGGTGGACCAGTTGGTTTGACAGTTTTGAGCTGGAAAATGTACCAGAAGGAGAAAATACAATAGCGATAGAAGGAGCAGGGGATGTATCAGGAAATGCGGGAAGTGTAGGGAAGAGGAAGGTCCGTTTTACGGCGAAGGAGGATGTGACGATATGGGCCAGATCAAGAGGGAAGGCATTGGAGATACTGATTACGGGAGAGGATGTCAAAATTTTAGAGGATAAGAGTATCCTCAGGGAGGGTTTCTTTGGACAGAGGATGGAGGATGAAGAGCCAGAGGGAAAGGAAGGGGAGAAGAAAAAAACGAAAGAGAGTGCATGGGAAAGTTTTAAGAATAAGTACATATAAAAAGTTGTAAAAATAACACAAAATATGATATTTGATAAAAGAGCCGGAGGGCTCTTTTTTTATGAACCGGAGGTGGTTGTGGTGAGAGGATAGGAGTGGTAAAATAGAAAAAAGGAGGGGGAGAAGGGAGAAAAAATATATTGTAAAGAGGATGGCATGAAATGTGATATTGAGGAAAGGGAGGAGCGAGAAGGATGAAGATAACGATATACTTTGTTGGTGTGTTGGTAAAAGGTGGAAAAGTAATCTGCGATATAGAAGTTTATCTTAATGGGGCGCTAGAGGGATGGGTAGGCAGTGGAGGAAAACTAAAGCTGAAGCATGTGCCAGAAGGGGAAAATACACTAGAGTTTGTTGTTGATTATTCCAAAAGGAAAATACGCTTCACTTCAAGTCAAAATGTGAAGATATGGGTGAAACAGCTAGGCTTCCCTGATGACAGATTGGATCTTTTCATCAAGGGAGAAGACGTCAAAGTTTTAGAGGATGAAACTAGGAAAAAGAAGGGTTTCGTGGAACAGATGATGGGAGAAACAGAGGGAAAGGAAAGTCTAAAGGACAGATTTAAGAAGTACTTATAAAGAAGAGTAAAAATAACACAAAATGTGATGATGAATAAAAGAGCCGAAGGGCTCTTTTTTTATGAAAAAGGAGGAAAACATAATGTCAATAAATGCAATGGGTATTCAGGAAGAATATAAATTTATGCAGGAGGAGAAAGGTTTCGAGTATTATTTAAAAATGTACGGCGACGTATCAGACAAACTGGCAGCGAACGGGGGCAGATTGGATCAAGATGAGGGCAATCTAAGATCATGCCGATCAGAGATGCAGAAGTTGACGACGAGCATAGAAGAACTGAACCAAACAATTGCGCAGAAATGGGGGGATGCTGCTTTGGCAGCTCCCAGAAGCAATGCTATGATAGGAAACGGCATAGGGATGGGAGTAAGATGTGAACCGTTTTCACAAGGACCAGGACTTGGCGTGGGAGGTTTTTACGGAAAAGGTGTTTATGGAGTGACGCCGTCGGAAGAAGAATCGGGGGGAGGCAGTACATTGCTGAACAATGTATTGTCTTATGGCGGTTCAGCAGCGACCATAGGATCTTTGGTAGGCGACTTGGGGAAAGTGAAGTTTGGGACTCAGGTTGGTCTGATTGCGGCAGGGGTTGGCACTATTATAGGAATTTTACAGTCAGGATTGGGCGACGGTAAACAAGAAGAAGATGCAGAAAGCAAGGTGCTGAGAGACTATGTGACAGACCAATACGAGGGAATCCGGCAGAGAAAGAAGGAGGAGCTGCTGTATGGAAGCCAAATGGCGTATGGGATACAGGGCGGTGAAAACCTGCGTGATATGTTATCCCGCCAACAGAATGGATTTTTAACTGCGCGGGGAGATTCCTACAACAAAGGAATGGAAGCGTCGTTGAAAAACATGTCTACCAGTTATGACGGCTTGTTGGGGGAACAAAAAAAGCTGTTCAATGAAACGATAGGGCTTTATGAATCGAGGAAAGACAGCACAAAGATGGATATCCAACAGGATATTGAAAGTATGATTTTTGGATTAGGGAGGACGTCTGACAGGGAGTACGATCTGGAAACACAGGAACAGATTTCTGTGCTGGCGGCAAGGTTTCAGGAAAACAATGCGGTTGTAGAAAAATATAAAGAAGACCCTTCCTCTGTGTCAGACGAGACGCTGGATGAGGCGTTAGCAAACTTAAAGGAAGTGGACCATGCGATGGAAAGTTTGAAGGAAAATGCATACTACAAAACCCACATTGCGGAGTTGGATGCGGAAGCGGAGAATCAGTTGATTGACGACATTCAAGCCATGTCAAAAGACACCATGTACACAGCCGGATACGACATGGGGAAAAATCTTTCAGAGGGAATGAAAACGGCAATTTTGAAATTTGAGCCGGAACTGCATCAATCCTTGAGCGAGGTTTCAGAAAAGTTGTTTGGCATCACCTTGCGGCCGGCAAACCTATATGATCTCCATCCAGAATTCGGCGTGACAGAGAAAGACCGAAAGATGGAGATGGTAGATTCTGTTCATTATACAGGGGGACAGGAGAAGGACCCGCTGGCGTTTGGGATGAACTTTGTGCCGTATGACGGGTATGAGGCTACGCTGCACTGGGGAGAGCGGGTGCTGACAGCAAGTGAGAACAGGCAGTACACCAGAAACGGGACGCCGGTGATCATCAATGGACCGTTTTACATCAGAGAGGAAGCAGATGTGGATAAAGTGGTGTCAGAGATTGCGAGAAAATTGGAGCTTTACCATACCATTGGATTAGGAAGAAGGAAAAGGGAGTGGAGGGCTTTTTCTTCTTGAGGGAAAGAGATTTTTTTGAGAGACAAAAAGATTTTTGTTATAAAAAAAGGAAACAGAAACACCATGAATTGTGATAATACGGGAAGCTGGTCAGAAGATAGACATGCCTATGATACAGATTGCAGTATATGGACGGCTCGGGTAGGTTTTGAAAGAAAAAGGCACTGGAAAGTACAGTGAAAGATGAAAGGAGGATTCACTTTACAACAAGTGAAAGAGGTACTATACTTTAAGAAAAGAGAAAGTTTAGGAAATAAATCGGTGGAAAGCATGGAGATTAGAGGGATAGAAAGAATAAGAGATGGATTACAGATTATACATGAATCGTAAAGTTTTTTCGGTGATACAAAGAAATGACATAACATATGACAGATGGATTTTTTGACGGATTCATTGAGAAAATGGAATCTATATGGAAAGAGAACTACAGTATTGATGGAGAGAGATAGGAAGTTTACAGAAAAGGAAGTTATTTGATCTATAGAAAACAACATGAATCGTGATAATATGAGAGGCTATGACTAAGTTTTGAGAAGATATCATGAGGAATTTTACATAAATTAGGAAGATGTATTGGGGAGGGGAAATAGATTAGAGAGGTTCTGACTGGATTTTGGAGAAAGGGGGAGAGGAATCTGACGGCGGATTTTTTGAGCAATACATCATGAAATGCGATAGTAAGAGAGCATGAAGTCAACAGATGAAAGGGAGTTGGAAGAATGAAGATAACAATACAGTTTGCGGGAAGTACGTCACTTTTTGATAAGGGGATAAGCTTTAATGGTGGGATAAGTTTAAACACTGGGGTAAATCATAGCGCCAATGTCTATCTCAACGGAGAGCCGGTAGGCTGGTCCGGCTGGTACGGAAAAATGAAACTGAAACATGTACTGGAAGGGGAGAATTTGATTGAGATAGAAGGAACAGATAAAAGGGCGGGGAGAAGAAAAATTCGTTTTACAGCGAATCAAGATGTGAAGATATGGGTTAGAGAAACATGGGGCACCCTTGAAATTTTGATGAAGGGGGAAGATGTGAGGATATTGGAGAATGTTGCTATAGAACAAAGCTTTTTAGGCGGGACGCAGGTAACAGAAGGAGAACCTGTTGATGGGAACCCGAAGAGAGAGCCTGAGGAAAGCTTATGGGAAAGTTTTAAGAAGTACATATAAGGGGTTGCATGAAACAACATGAAACGTGATGTTTTGTGAGGAGGTTATGGGGAGAATTCAAGGTGAGAGGAAGAAAAATAAGGGAAAGAAAGGAGGGGAAAGATGAAAAAGAGGATATACGATAAGCAGAATAACATGAAACATGATATTAGAAAAATGGATGGGAGGAAGGGGTAAGAAACTTGTACAAGAAAAAAGGAGGAATTGGGAATGAAGATAACAGTAGAGGCGGCATCAGGATATGCAGGAGGAAGTGGTAAACATGATATCTATTTAAATGGAGAAATCAAAGGATGGCTGGGCGTTTTTGGCAAGGTGGAGATTGAGAGAGTACCGGAGGGAGAAAACATAATAACTATTATAACGGACAACTTTCCAGAAAAGAAGAAAAACAGAAAAGAGATTAGACTAACATCGACCCAAGACGTTCACATTTGGGTTAGGAAAAAACCAGATTTTTGGAAAAGAGATGTTTATGAGTCGTTGGTATTAGGAGAAGATGTGACAGTGATAGAAGAGAAAGATACAGAAGAGCGCT
>JAGZLR010000088.1 GCA_018364635.1 Clostridiales bacterium
AGTAATCTTTCTACCTTCTTATTCTCACCAAATAAATCTAAATATGCCTTTGTAAAATAAGCATTAGCAGGGCCATGGGCTACTCCTTTAAAATAAGTGAGATAATATCCCATTGCATGCGGCAAAGAAGTTTGACTTTGAGCAATCACCATCCCACCAATAGCTGCAATTAGCATTAATTTCTCTCTAATTTCTCTTGAATAGGACCTCATCCGAATCGCTTCTTTACACTCTACAAATAGTTGCATTCCAAATTCTGACAGCATATCACTTAGAAAACTTGCCTCTGTACACAGATATCCTTCGATTAAATGAGTCAATGCATCAATCGCTGTATTATTTGTTATTTCTGCCGGCAATTGATCCATGTATTGGGGATCTAAAAATGACATCATCGGAAAAGCTTTTTGCGCTGTACCAGATTTTGTCCTTTTTTCATGAAGTGTAACAATTGCATATTGGGTCGTTTCTGAACCGGTGCCAGCCGTTGTTGGTATTTCAACAATCGGTAGATGCCGACGTTTTTCTCTATCAAAAAGTACTTGTCCATTATCTTCCGGATTTGCAATCAAAAATGCTACTGCCTTAGCCGAATCCATAGCAGACCCTCCACCAACACCAATCGTAAAATCTACACCTGCTTTTCGCCCAATGTCAGCTGCTTTTAGTTCTGTTTCTAATGTAGGATTTTCCTCTATTTCATCAAAAACTACATAGGAAATTCCAACGGCCTCCAGTGCCTCTGTAATATCTTTGAAAGACCCATTCGCCTTTGATGAATGTTTTCCTGTCAATATATATGCTTTCTTCCCTGCTTCTTTAAAAGAATCTCTATGCTCCCAAATGCAGTGATCCCCTACATAAAGTCTTACCGGCATCTCAAATTTAAATGACTTCATTATTCTTCCCCTCTCTAACAATTCTCTTCCTTTATTGTATCTATTCAAATACTAAAAATCAAGATTGAAATCTGTTCGATAAACAGATAATACATTCGTTTTGTTCGATATTTTCTTGAACTAAAATAGAAATTGTTGTATAATTATAAAAAATAATTTCACAGGAGGAATTCTATGAATATAAAAGTTTTGCCATTTGTTACGGCATTGACAATTACAACTGGAACAATCAGTGGCTGTGCTATATCTTCCGCAGAAAGCCTACACCAGCCAAACGGTTCCACTCAAAATTTATCTTCTGAAAACAACCTACTTCAAGTACATTATATTGATGTTGGTCAAGCAGACAGTATTTTTGCTGAGCTCCCTAATGGTCAGACAATGCTTATTGATGCCGGAAATAATGAAGACGGAGCTCTCGTAGTTGATTATATTCAATCTCTTGGATATAATTCCATAGACTTTTGTATTGGAACACATCCCCATGAGGATCACATTGGAGGAATGGACGACGTAATAGATACTTTTGAAATTGGTTCTGTATATCTTCCATATCTTCCTGATGAAAGTATACCTACAACCCGTACTTATGAAGACGTCCTGACATCTATCAGTAAAAAAAATTTGTCTATTCAGTCAGCAAAATCTGGTGTTTCACTGCTTGATACAGATCAACTTAAAATTTCAATGGTCGCCCCAGTCAATTCATCTTATGAAAGTTTAAATGATTATTCAGCGGTAATTCATATGACCTATGGAGAATCCTCATTTCTGTTCACTGGTGATGCTGAGACATTGTCTGAATCAGAGATTACAGATGAGATCAAAGCAGACGTATTAAAAGTAGGGCATCATGGCAGTGATACTTCTACTTCAGACGAATTTTTGAAAAAAGTAGATCCTAAATTTGCTATTATTAGTGTTGGAACTGGCAATAAGTATGGTCATCCCTGCCAATCCACTTTAGAAAAATTAAAAAATTGGGGAACTACTGTTTATCGTACAGATGAGCTTGGATCAATTACAGTAACAACAGACGGCACTCAATATGCAATAAACTCCACAAAGGCTACTGTCTTACCAGAACCCCCATCCCCAAATGATCCAACTTCTTCCAATGAAACTGTATATATTACCAAAACAGGGAAATCCTATCATCGAAAAACATGCTCTTCTCTTAATGATTCAAAACAACCAATCACTCTTACAGATGCAAAAGAGAAATATCAACCTTGCAAAAAGTGTAATCCACCGCAATAATAAAAAAGGAGATGTTCTGAAATGAAGGGAATTATTGATCGCTTTGAAGGAAACTTTGCCGTCATTGAGTTAGAAGATAAATCATTGCTAGACATAGAAATCCAGAAACTTCCTCCAAAATCTAAAGAAGGAGATATGTTCTTTATCCACAATCATATCATACAGTTTGATGAATCAGGAACCATTGAACGAAAAAAACGGATACAAAAATTAAGTAAAAATTTATGGGTAAACGAAAAAAACCCTTCCTGATAATATCAGGAAGGGTTTTTTTACAGGAATAATCCCACAACCGACCGGCTAATAACACATAAAAGTATCCCAAATAAAGTAGGCAAAGCAAAAGCTGCCAATGTCCACTTTTTACTCCCAGTCTCTTTCCACACTGTCAAACAACTAGTCGAACAAGGCCAATGGAAAAGGAAAAATAACATTGTATTAAATGCTGTAAGACCAGTCCATCCATGGGATATCAAAATTTGTTTTACACTATCCAAACTTCCTATCTCAGCTAAACCACTACTGGACAGATAAGCCATTAACATAATTGGCAATACAATTTCATTTGCTGGAAAACCAAGAATAAAAGCTACAAGGATCACGCCATCTAATCCCATCCACTCTCCAATAGGTTCCATTGCTTGACAAAAATACATCAATAATGTCTGATCCCCTACATAGAAGTTGGCTAAAAGCCAAATGATAGCGCCTGCTGGTGCAGCAACGGTGACAGCTCTAGACAACACAAAAATAGTACGATCTAGAACAGAACGAACTACTAATTTTCCAGGATCGGGCATACGAAATGGTGGTAACTCCAGTATGAAACTACTAGGCATCCCCTTTAAAATAGTCTTTGATAAAATCCATGAAGCCAAAAAAGTCATAAATACCCCAAGCGCTACCAAACCTGTCAGCATCAATGCCGGAACTATGCCACTATGAACAGCAAAAAACATAGTCAATATCCCTATCAGTGCCGGAAAACCGGACTTTCCCAGGGACAAAAAAAATAGCATTCCAAACGATCAGGATATACAGCAATCTTCTCTATTAATAAGGTGAGAAGCTTTTTCTGATCAGATGTCAACATTTTTTCTTCTAATCCTAAAACACGCAACAAAACTATATATACAAGTTCTTCCTCCTTCCATGTAAAATCTTTACTTGCACATGCTTTTTTTCCTTTTTTTCTTTTCGTACTACAAATATAATCCCAACCATTCTCCTTTCTTCTCCTCTGATACATCGTTTTTTTACATATGCCACATAAAACTTTTCCTGAAAGAAAATCAGAAGAAATTGTTTTTAAATATTTTTGCGCTTGACTCCATTCCTTTCCTGAGACAGCGCCTTCATGACATCCCAGAGCAATAATCCATTTACGTTTTCCTTTGCGGCTTTTTTTTGCATATGCGATCAAACCAAGACCAGCAGTCGGCATAAAACACACTTCCTGTCCTGTCTCACAAAAATAATCCCATGCCCACTGATCCGCACAACAATAAACAGGATTTTTCAAAATTGTACGTATTCCTTCTCGTGTATAATATTCTCCCTTAAAATTTTTCATGTTTTCTCTTTTGCTATATCTCCATGTTTCAGTTACATCTTTTACTTTTAAAAAATAGCGATAAAGATTTTCAATCTCTGCTCTTCCATGTAATCTCCATACGAGAGAGACACATTGACACTTTCTACCCTCAATAATTATTTCTTCTTTTTTCATGCTCTGAAACCCGTAAGGCGGTGTTCCTCCCAACCAACGTCCTTTTTTGGCAAGCTCAAGCATATTATCCCTTACTCTTTCTGCAATTGTCTCACGTTCTAGCTGAGCGAAAACAGAAGCCATATACAACATGGCTCTTCCCATTGGAGTAGACGTATCAAACTGTTCTCGAATACTAATAAAAGAAGCACCTGTTTTCTCAAGCTTCTCTGTCAGTAATGCAAAATCTACCACACTTCTGCTAATTCTATCTAAACGATAGCACACAACGCATTGTATTTTCTTTTCTTTTAAATCGTTCATTAAATTTAAAAAGGCAGGGCGGTTTAAATATAGAGTGTGGTAACGATACTCAAAAAAAGATCAATTCCTAATAGAAAAGTAATTTTATCTATTGCTTTTCTATCGATGTTTATCAAAATTTAAGAAAAATAGAAAATTAAAGACAACCTTGGCAAATATATTGCTTTATTAAATATATAAATACATATATTTTAAGGAGTGGTTTCATGAAACAATTTAATGAGTATCCATTAGCACATGTAGGATTTGTAGTAAAAGATGCGCAAGCCACAGCTAATAAGTTTAAAGAATTATTTGGCATTGATGATTTTCAAGTTTATGACTTTAGTCCTACCCGCGCATGGTCATATGGAAAGGAAATTACTGGATACAAACTTAAAATTGCAATGGCCAAAATGCCTGGAAAAGATACTAAAATTGAAGTAATCCAGCCAGTAAGTAACGAGGGATTACATCATGATTTTGTTGCTAATGGAAATAGTGGTATGCACCACATTTGTTATACTGTTAATGATTATGACTATTGGAGAGATTTTTTTGTAAAACAAAATGCTAAAATAGTCTTTGAATCAGAAACCGAAGATGATGTCATAGGTTATAGAAGATGTTTTTATGCTGAAGATAATGTTTTAGGCTGTGTATACGAAATCAAAGAAAATCCTTATTTCCGCAAATAAAGTTGATCTAAAATAAAAAGTGTACAGATATTTTCTGTACACTTTTTATGGATAACATCCTAAATCACTTAACTATACTAAAATCGAATTCCAAGGAACAAACTCTTATTGCAACAAATCAAGTCCTCCAAAACACAATAAAGTCTTTTTATGAAATAAATAGATTTGATATCATACGTCCATCATTTTCATGTCATAATATAGGAGTTAAATTATATATAAACCATTTTGTGAAAGTAGTAAGAAATATAATCTGCTGGTAATAGCTCATCTATTGCCATGGTATACTTAGCAAATTTTCACGCATCTACAGCATATCTAGAGAGTGAACTCTAATAAAACAGAGCAACCCACCGGTTTAACCGGTGGGTTTAATTTCTATACAATACCAAACAACATAAATAATGCTATTGTAAGTACACAGCCAAGAGATGTTAAAACAATATTTGTTACAAAGAAATACGGATATGTCTCTTTTGGAGTTAAATCTGTATGAATAATAGCGGTAACATATCCACCACTATGCGGCAATGAATCTAAGCCTGCACCAGCCCAACATATTGAACGATGTAATATTTCTAGAGGGATGCCCTGAGCTGTACATATTTCAGCATACTGTGGCCCAAGTGCTGCTAAGAATACTGATAACCCACCAGAACATGAGCCACATGCTGCAGCCACAATACCTGTTGCAAGACAAGCTGATATCAGTGGATTCATATTAATACTTAACGCATATTCTTTTACAGCCGCAAATCCAATAGAACCTTGTACCACCCCACCAAAACCGGTAATAACAGCAGTATTCATAAGAGCTATCAAGCTGTTTGTAGCAGCATCATTGATTGATAATTTTAGATCACTAATTTTACTTCTAAATAAAATATATGTAAGAATACATCCAATTGCCAATGCTAAGTTAACAACAAAGTTTGTATCTAATCCTGAATTTCTGTTAAAGAAAATAAATAAGATTACAAATAAAATTGGTAAAATTGATAATGTAAAACTTGGAAGTCCTGTTCTATCACTGATATCAATCGCATCAGGATTATCACGTGGACCTGGAACAAATCCTATTCCTTTTGATTTTAGTCTTTTATTATTCCAGTTAAGCCAGAATATACCTAATATAAGTACAATAATTGAAACTATAATACCATTGATCGGCGCCGCATATGCATTTGTTCCAAAAGTTTCACATGGCATTATATTCTGAATCGCTGGCGTACCAGGTAATCCGACCATTGTAAAAGTAGCACATCCTAAAAACAATGCTGCTGGAAATAATCTTTTTGATACATTTCCTTCTTTGAAAAGTACTAATGCTATTGGATAAATTGTAAACACAATGACAAATAAACTTACACCACCATAAGATAGTATTGCTGAAATGACTACAACTACTAATAAAGCTTGTTTAGTCCCAAGTGTATCAACAATTTTACAAGCTATGGTTTTGGCTGCTCCACTGCACCCCATCAAAGCACCAAAGATTGTTCCTAAAAAGAATAATAATAAGTAGCTACCTACTTGATTTTTAGCAGTAATAGTTGGAAGAGTTGTATCTACAACATCAATTTCTCTAGTAGCTGCTTTTGTTACTACATTTCCAGCTTCATCA
>JAGZLR010000016.1 GCA_018364635.1 Clostridiales bacterium
GATGCTCCAAATCAATTTGATTGAGAGGTTTTACAATACTTCCAGACACTCTGTATGCCAGATAAATAGATATGAGTAAAGCAATCAACATCACAATGGCAAGGGGCTGAATCATTCCAATCACCAGCATCAGCACACTGAACTGAGCACCGGAAACCCGCAGCACTGTCCCATCAGACAGACGTGTGGCATAATATATATTTTTTTCTGACAATGTACTGGAATACCGAATACTCTTGCCTGTATCACTTTCTAACGCCTCTTCGACTTCCTCCCTATCTGCATGGTTATCCATCTGGGAGACGTCTGCACCATTATCATAAAGTACAGCTCCTGAAGGGTCAATCCACGTAATTCTTGTATCGCCGGAATTGATTTTATTTAAGTAGTCAATTCCCTGACTTTCTACACCCTGACAAATAAAAGACGCTTCCTTTTGCAGTTCATCCACATACTGCTGGTCAAAATAAGTATATAATACCCCCATAATAATGATAAAACTAATCAACAGTACAGAAAACGCCACACACAACACAGCATTATAGATTCTCTTTACCACGAATTCTCTCCTCCGACTCGGTAACCTACCCCTCTGACCGTCTCAATATATTTTCCACAGTCTCCTAGTTTCTGTCGTAAGGTACGTACATGAACATCCACAGTTCTGCTTTCTCCGTCGAATTCATAGCCCCAGATTCGGTTTAGCAATTGATCTCTTGTAAAGACAATCCCCTTATTTTCCAACAGGAAACATAAAAGCTCAAACTCCTTTAAGGTAAGTGTTACTTCCTGATGGTTGACTAACACAATATGTTTTGTGCAGTTCACCTCTAATACGCCGGCAGACAGCACCTTTTCTGCTTTTCCTTCACCTTTTGTTCTGCGCCGCACTGCTTTAATCCGGCTGATTAGTTCCATCATGCCAAAAGGTTTTGACACATAGTCGTCAGCGCCGCCGTCCAGTCCAACTACCTTGTCATATTCTGTATCTTTTGCAGTAAGCATTATCACCGGTATCCCCTTGGTTTTGTCCAAACTGCGTAACCGTTTCAAAATATGAAGGCCGTCCTCTTCTGGCAGCATAATGTCTAACAAAATCAGCTCTGGCAGCTCTCGATTCATTTCTTCCCAAAACAGGGAAGGCCGCTCAAACCCTTTTGCCGCCAAACCTGTATTTGTCAATGTATATACAACTAATTCTCGGATGCTGTCATCATCTTCCAATATATAAATCATAGTTTATCCTTCCTATGTTCTCCTGTCATAGAGTATTCCACCCATTCAGCAATATTTACCGCATGGTCCCCAATACGTTCCAAATATTTGGCAACCATCAAAAGATTTAAGCAGACTTCACCGTTTCGGCGGTCTTTATTGATCTCATCAATCAGTTCCTGTTTGATCTGCTCAAACATACTGTCTATGTTGTCATCTGATTCGATTACCTTCTGGGCTAGACTAAGATCTTTTTTAACAAAAGAATCAATGCTTCCTATTACCATTCTCACAGCTTCCTCTGCCATTTTTTTGATATGTACTTCATTGGTAAGCCGTTCGATGCCTGATAGCTTCGCAATTTCCGCAATATCTTCCACTTGGTCGCCGATACGCTCCATATCAGAAATCATTTTCAGCGCTGAAGATACTGTCCGTAAATCGCCAGCCACAGGTTGACAACGCAAAAATAGATGCATACAAAGGGTCTCTATATCCCGCTCTTTTCTGTCTGTTTCCTGTTCAATGGCGATTGCTCTTGCGCCTGCCTCCCTGTCATGCTCCATCAGCGCCCGTATTGCCGACATAATGCCCTCCTCACATAGAGCGCCCATACGAATAAGTTCTACATTCAACTGTTCCAGCTGTTGGTCAAGGGTTCTCATATCAGCCAAACCTCCCTGTAATATAATCCTCTGTCCGTTTGTCCTTTGGCGTTGCAAAAAGTTCTTCTGTGTCGCCAAACTCAACCATTTCTCCCAAAAGGAAAAAAGCTGTCTTGTCAGAGATTCTAGCTGCTTGCTGCATGTTATGGGTAACAATGATGATAGTATAATTCTTTTTCAGCTCTACCGCAAGCTCTTCTATTTTTGAGGTAGAAATCGGGTCCAAGGCGCTGGTAGGCTCATCCATCAAAAGCACTTCCGGCTGTACTGCTAATGCCCGAGCGATACAAAGTCTCTGCTGCTGACCGCCACTCATTCCCAAAGCGCTCTTTTTCAAACGGTCCTTGACTTCATCCCATAAAGCCGCATTTCTCAAAGAAGTCTCTACAATTTCGTCCAACTTTAGTTTAGAGCGAACGCCATGAATTCTTGGTCCATAGGCAATATTATCATAAATACTCATCGGAAAAGGGTTAGCTTTTTGAAATACCATCCCCACACGTTTTCTAAGATCTGTTACATCTGTGTCTTTATAAATATCCTGTCCATCTAGTGTTACACTTCCAGTGATTTTACATCCGTCCACCAAATCATTCATCCGATTTAACGTTTTTAACAATGTACTTTTTCCACAGCCAGACGGGCCAATAAACGCCGAAATTTCTTTCTCTCCTAAACTCAGGTTAATATTTTTCAGTGCTTTAAAATTTCCATAATATAAATCCAGGTCTTTTACCTGTATTTTATCCATGATTCCACCTCCGGATTACTTTCTTTCAGTATAGGTTTGGAAGGTAAAAACAAAAAGACCGGCAATGTTAAATCTACGTAAAATCAGAATATCTGTACTTTTCTTTCACATATATTGATAAAAAAGGGTTTTTTTCATGTCTGAACTTCGCATTTGCTATCAACACCCTACACAGGATCAAAAAAAACTTACCAAGGCATTGGCTGCTTTTTACGTAGACCTTCTTTTAGAGGAAATCGACCAGCTGGATTTGCCTGAAGGAAAGAAGAGTGATGCTGCTGTAGCATGTGCGAACTTATTGATTCAAAACAGTAAAAGACGTGAAACATAAGTTTCACGCCTTTTATTTTAACTTTTCTTTCCCTGCTCTTTTTCTAAGCATTGACTGCATATACCACTAAACTGCGTTTGGTGGTTTTCCACATAGAATCCATCTACCAAACGTTCTTCCCTATCCAACTGTTCCTGATATGGTGTTGATGCATCTAACAATGCTCCACATTTACGACAACGAAAATGATAATGAGGATCACATCGGAAATCATACCTATCTTCCCTGTCAGAAGCATAAATTCTTTGAATTGTTCCTTCGGACGCAGCTTCTACTAAGACACGATACACTGTCGCCTTACTGACAAAGTACCCATCTTCCAAAAGTTTATCATATACCATTGCAGCTGTCGGATGATTCTTCATCTCTTTTAATGTTTGAAAAATCGCAGATTTCTGATAAGTATTTCTTTTCTCTCCCACGATAATCACATCTCCCAGATGATTTTCTTATATTAGAATGCATTTTAATTAAGATTTAATCTTAATTAAATTATATTATCAAATGGACTCTTTGTCAATTCTTTCCCCTTGTTTTCCAAAGAAAAAACGAATGGAATCTTTTCCATTCGCCTTTTCTAATTTGTCTTATTGAATAAGTCCATTTTCCACTAAAAACTTATGGGCTACATCTGCCGGCTTTTCACCAAGCTCATCCACTCTATAGTTTAATTCCGCCATAATATCATCATTAAGTACAGCACCGATTTCTGCACAGACATCCACAAGTCCAGGATATTTCTGGATCACTTCCTCATTGAACATTGGCACTGCATAGTATGGTGGGAAGAATCCCTTATCATCCTCCAGTTTTACCAAATCAAATTTCTTTAATAATCCATCAGTAGAATATGCGTCAATCAAATCACATTCTCCACTGAGAAGCGCTGTATATCGGGCTGATCCATCTACACCTGTTTCATCCTTAAATGTCAGGCCATACGCCTGTTTTACACCTTCTAGTCCATCGACACGATTTAAAAACATCAGTGTTGTTACACTGCGGAGCTGACCATTGTACTGCTTTAAGTCCGAAATCGTTTTTAAACCATATTTTTCAGCGATCTCTTTTGTTGTGGATAATGTATATGTATTATTTACGTTGAGGGAATCCAACACTGCAATTCCAAACTTTTCCATATACTCTTCCTGTACTGTACGGAACACCTGATCCACATCAGAAATCGCCTCATGTCCTAAAATATTGACATAAGCAGTCCCTGTATATTCCACATAGCCGTCAATTTCATCTGCTTTTATGGAGGAGAAACAGATAGAAGAGCCTCCCAAATCCACTTTACTCTCCACTTCAATATCCATTCTATCCTCTGCTACCTCTTCAATCATATAGCAAAAAAGTTCAGACTCTGTAAAGTCCATACTGCCAAGAATCAGATCTGTTTTTTTCGCTGTTACAGTAACAACACCATAGAAACCAATTAACACTGCCAAAAGAAGGGCGCTATTCCCTAAAAATCTTTTTTGAGATTTTTTTCTCTTGGTCTGTTTTTCTCTGCCGCCTGGCAGGAGACTGATTGGTGTGACAAGCGTCTCGATAGCATCTGCAATACGATCCACTAAAAGCGCTAAAATACAAGCAGGTATAGCGCCAGCCAAAATTTTTGTATTGTCTACTGTACGAATACCAGCAAACACCAAATCTCCTAAACCGCCGCCGCCGACAAAAGCTGCCAGCGTCATCAGTCCTACCGCTGAAACAGCAGAGATACGCACACCTGTCATAATCACAGGAAGAGCTAATGGAATCTGCACTTTAAACAAAATCTGCATTTTGCTCAAACCAATTCCCGAAGCCGCCTCCAATACCTGGTCATTGATATTGACCAGCCCTGTGTAGGTATTTTTAATAATCGGCAATAATGAGTAAATAACGACTAAAAACACCGCAGGTTCTGTACCAATACCCAAAATTGGTATCGTCAAACCTAACAGTGCCATACTAGGAATCGCTTGAACTAAATTGGCAAACCCAATGACTGGTTTTCCTAAAGGCTTAATATAGGTTATCAAAATTCCTAATGGCACACCAATGACAATGGCAAAGAGAACTGCAAAGAGAGTAAGGGCAATATGCTCCAGAAAAAGGGAAAGAATATCATTATAATTTGTCAAACAATAGGTGATGAAATTCATGCTTTATCATCCTCCCTTTCCGGACTGTTCAAAAATTGCTTACTGAGCGTATTAATCAGCGTACTTCTTGTGACAAGTCCTTGAATTTTTCCGTCGTCGTCAGTAACCGGCAGGGTAGAAAATTTCTTTTCATCAAATAATGCCAATAAATCCACAATAGAATGGTATGGTCGTACAGAAACAAAATCTGTGGTCATAACTTCTTGCGCTGTTTTATGGACATTTTCCTGTCCAATTAATGTTTCACCTAGTATAATTCCCACCAGATTCCGACTGTGGTCAATAACCATAAGACTATCAACTCTTGCGTCGTTCATTTTTGTAATACACTGCAATAACGTTGTATCTGGATGACAACAAATTGGCTCCGAAATCATAATATCATGGGTTTTGATGAACTCCGGAGACGTCCATATTCTCTTTTCTCCAATAAATCCGCGGACAAAATCGTTAGCTGGATGTTTTAAAATGTGTTCCGGCGTATCATACTGCTCAATATTGCCGTCTTTCATAATACAGATTTTATCGGCAAGCTTAATTGCCTCGTCCATATCGTGAGTAACAAAAACAATTGTTTTTTTCAATGTTGACTGCATATCTAAAAGGGCGTCTTGAATTTGTGTTCGTGTAATAGGGTCTAGCGCGGAAAAAGGTTCATCCATCAGAATAATGTCAGGATCTGTCATAAATGCCCGAACTACGCCTACTCTCTGCTGCTGGCCGCCGCTCATCTCGGAAGGATACTTGTCCAAAAAGAGATCTGGATCAAGATTCACCATTTCTAGTAGTCGTCTGGCATTTTGTTCAATCACTTCCGGCTTTGCTTTTTGCAGCCGTAAAATCAGTTCAATGTTTTCCCGTATGGTCATATGTGGAAACAGCCCGATTTGCTGTATGACATATCCCATTTGTCTGCGAAGTGCTACTGGGTCCACTTCCGATATTTTTTTGCCATTTACCAAAATATCCCCTGATGTTGGTTCAATTAAACGGTTAATCATTTTTAATGTTGTCGTTTTACCGCAGCCGCTTCCTCCAATAAGCACGACAAACTCGCCGTCTTCAATCGTCATATTAATATTGTTGATTACGGTGTTTTCTTTATAAACTTTGCATACATTTTTAAATTCAATCAAATAGTTTCCTCCTTTTCACTTGTCCTTCTTTTCCCTGAAAAAATCAACTCCTTTCCCTAAAAAAATTAATCTTCTTGCCTGAAAGCACTGTTTACTTCCATACTTTTTGCGGCTGGATTACTGTCTTATGTTTTTATCCTTTATGACGAAATCATATTTATTATACCATAGAAAACCAGTATTTTGAATAAAGACAGAAAAAATATATCTATATTTTTCATAAAAATCCAGTAAAAACTGCGCATGACACTCGCTATAGGTTACATAATCTTATTATAAATGAAATCTTTTATCCAAAGCAAGTGTCCCGAAAAAATTTGCAAGTAGAATTTAGGCTGTAATATTTGTACTTAATTATTCCTAATTGATCATACAAAAAATCTATCCATTATTTCTAAATAGCATTTTCTATACATCTGGCTACATAGGTTGCAAGTCTTGCACCTTTCTCAGGATGAAAGGAATTGATCCCTTTAATTAAACCAATAGTTCCAATAGAAATCATATCTTCATTATCTCTGCCAGTGCTGTATTTTTTTGCGATGTGGGCAACCAAACGAAGATTGTGTTCAATCAGAATATTCTTCGCCTCCTCGTCCCCCTGTGACATACGCTCCAACATTTCTTTCTCTTCTTTTGCAGAAAGTGGTTTTGGAAAAGAACAGGACACATAGGAAAAGAGAAAAAAAACTGCCGGTAATTCTACCATCAAAACACCTCCCGCGGAATGTCAGTACCGCTACTATTATCCTATGCCTCTTTCCCAGCATCTGTGCGTGTCTAATAAAAAAAGAGGCATAGAATTATGCCTCTTTTTTTATTCATTTTTTCTCTACCGCTTTGCGGAGCATATCAAATTTTTTGACAGGCTGCGGAAAACGCATTCGCAATATTTGTTCCGGATGTGGAGCGGATGTAACCGGCAAACCATCCATATCCCAAAGACCGTCTACTTTCATACGAAAAGGCATCCCTTTTGCAGGAAGCACTTCAATTTCTTCCCCTACAGAAAACTTATTCCTCTGCATCACAATTGCAGAACCCTTTTCCTCGTCATAATCCTCCTGCACCATGCCAATAAAATCGTAATCTCTGATATACGAGTTATTGGTATAAACCTGTTGATTTCCATCTGGTTTTCCGAAATAAAATGCCGTTGTATAATCTCTATGGCTGGCTTTTGACACCTCTTCCATATAGTACGAAATCTTCTTGCGGTATGTTTCCTCTGACTGGTAGAAATCGTCAATGGCCTCCCGATAGGCTTTCACCACTGTACCGACATAATATGGCGTTTTCATCCGGCCTTCAATCTTGAAACTGCCCACACCGGCTGCAATCAGTTCTGGAATATGGTCCAACATACAAAGATCTTTAGAGTTATAAATATACGTACCCCGTTCATTTTCCTCAATCGGCATGTATTGTCCCGGACGTGTTTCTTCCATCAGCACATATTTCCAGCGGCAAGGATGGGCACAAGCCCCTTTATTTGCATCTCTGCCACTTAAATAATTACTTAACAGACAGCGTCCAGAATAGGAAATACACATGGCGCCATGGACAAAAGCCTCTATTTCCATATCCTCTGGTATTTTCTCTCTGATCTGTTTGATTTCTCCTAAAGACAGCTCTCTTGCCACAACTACGCGCCTAGCGCCCATTTGATACCATGTTTGTGCACTCATATAGTTGGTATTATTGGCCTGTGTGGAGACATGAAGCTCCATTTTTGGCACAGCCTGCCGTGCTACAGAAAAAACACCTAAGTCCGAAATTAAAATGGCGTCTGCACCTAGCGCCTCTATCTCCTTAAAGTACTCAGCCATCCCCTCAAAGTCCGCATTGTGGGCATAGATATTGGCAGTTACATAGACCTTTGCACCATGGGCATGGGCAAAAGCTATCCCTTCTTTCATCGCATCATGACCAAAATTTTTTGCTTTTGCCCGAAGAGAATAGGCTTCTCCTCCAATATATACAGCATCTGCACCATAGAGCACAGCGATCTTTAACTTCTCCAGATCACCTGCTGGCGCCAAAAGTTCAGGTTTTGTTTGTTTCATCATCATCGTATTCTCGTTCTCCTTTATACCCTTTGGGCACTTCTTTCACTTTATAACAAAGTGCCACGCCATCACCCACAGGTAAAATAGCACTCTCCAAATATTGGCAGTGAGAAATATCCCAAAGAAAATTTCTCAGACGTTTGTGAATGGTTCTCTGCCGGCGGGGCACCTCAAATCTTGTCTGCGCAATCGTGCCTCCTTGGAGAACATCATCTACAATCAATAGCCCCCCAACTGGCATCAAGCGCATACAGTGGGGAAAAAACTGATTATACTGCCCTTTTGCTGCATCCATAAAAATTACATAATAAGGACATGATAATGTTGGCAGAATATCTGCCGCATCTCCTTGGAGAATTTCTATCGTGTCCTCTAAACCCATTCGCTGAATGTTCACCCGCGCATCTTTAAGCATGACTTCAAACCGGTCAATGGTGGTCACTTTTCCACCTGGCTGAAGATAACGGCTCATTAGTCCAGCAGAAAATCCTACAGCCGTACCGATTTCCAGTACGTTTTTAGGCTGTTTCATCCGAAGAAGCACGCTTAATAACCGCGCTGTCTCATGAGGCACAATGGGAACCTGTGCGTTCCACGCTTCTTTTTGTATTTCACCTAGCACCCCGTCATATGGTGGCTGTACAGTTCTCAGATATAAATTTAAAGTATCATCTGTCACATAATTCATTGGTTATTCTCCTAAAGATCACTGGTTTTTATACGCTTCCTTCGCCTCCAGGAATTCGTCATAGGAATTGGTAAATACGTGGGAACCATTTCCTCCTGCTTCCACCACATAATATAAATAATCATTATCGTCAGGGAAAAGCGCTGCTTCAAACGCAGCTTCCCCAGGATTACAGATTGGTCCTAATGGTAGTCCTTTATGCTTGTATGTATTGTATGGGCTATCCACTTCCAAATCATCATAGGTAACTTGTTCATTTCTCGTTCCTAGCGCATATTGTACTGTAGAGTCAATTTGTAGCGGCATATCTGTTTTTAGACGATTATACATCACCTGCGCTGCCACAGAGCGTTCTTCCGGTACTTGAATTTCCGCCTCCACCATGCTTGCAACTGTCAGCAACTGATCTAACGTATACTCCGATTCAGCTACAGCCTGCTGACGCTCTTGTGTATATACAACTGTCTGAAATCCATTTAGCATTGCTGTGACGATTTCCTGTGCTGTAGTATCCTCTTCAAAAAAGTAAGTATCAGGGAAAAGATAGCCTTCCAGCTGATTTTCCCTTTGCGGCACGTCCTTCAAAAAGTCAAAAGGATAATCCAAACTATTCGCCGCCTGTGAAAATTCCTCTGCACTTACGATACCTTTTTCTTCCAAAAGTGCACCTATCTTTGCTATGGTATAACCTTCTGGAATTGTCACTTTTATTTGCGTATTCATAACAGCGCCGCTTTGGAACAAATCCATCATTTCTTCCTCTGTCATTCCTTTTGCGACCTCATAAACGCCCTGATGGAAAGTGCCATCATAATCCCCCAAGCGGCTTTTGATTCGAAACATGAATTCACTGTCAATTAAGCCGGCATCCTTTAAGATAGCTGCAATATCCTTTGTGCTTGCTCCTTGTGGAATTGTCACCTGCACCATTTCTGTTGTCTGCTGGGAAGAAGTGGTGCTTTTATTCTCCTGGACAAATCCCCGTGCCTTATGGTAAACGAACTGATAAACATAAATAGCCAAAACAATTGTTATCACCAAAATCAGCAGACTGATCCCCCACCGAATCGCTGCGGAAACCGCTCTTTTTTTCCGTCTTTTTTCTCTGTTTGTTCTATCATAATCCGCCAAAACCTGTAACCTCCATATCTGTCAACTACATTTCTTTGGGTATTATACCGTCACAATCGACAAAATTCAACCTAAACCGCCACTTTGTTAGAAAATTGCATGTTTTTGTTCATATGTATCAGGTATCCAAGACAGATAATCAAAGATGCCAAAGTTGCCACTGGCGCTGCAATGCCGATGGTGTACATACTTCCATTGAAATTTTGGATATAATACCAAATCAAAGGAATTCTCACACCAAAGGCAGCTAAAAGACTATGGATAAAAGGCACTTCAGGCTTTCCATAACCACTGAAGTAAGAATTCATGCAAAACGTAAAACAGACTAAAACGCTATCAATACTGTAGCTTTTTAAGTATTGTCCTGACAGCTGTATGACATCTTTCTCTTCCGTAAAAAACATCGTGAAAAAATCCGGTGAGATCTGTACCCAAATACAAAAAATCAACTCCGGCACCAAAGAAAAACCAACTGCTTTCCATAAAGCTTCCCATGCCCGCTTGGGCTGCTTAGCACCCAAATTCTGCGCTGTCATACTTGCCACCGCCGATGCAAAGGCCATCGGCACTAACATAGAAAAGACAATAATCTTTTCAACCACTCCTACCGCAGCGCTAGCCGCAAGCCCTAAGGTATTGACAAGGGCCGTAATGAGTAGAAATGAACCGTTGACTAAAAAATCCTGAAAGGCAAGAGGAATACCAATTTTCAGTATTTTTTCTATAAACAATAGATGAAATCGAATATTATTTCTGCTAAAAGGCACGCCTAGTCCCTTTTTCTTCAAATAAATGAGAGAGCAGAAAAAACTAATGGCCTGAGCTCCAATGGTTGCATAGGCTGTGCCCACTGCTCCCATACCCCATAACCCTGTCAGGATGTAATCCCCTAAAATATTAATGAGGCAGGCAAGAGCTACAAAAATAACAGGCGTTCGACTATCGCCCAAACCTCGAAAAATACAGCTTACCCCATTATAGCCAATAATGAAGGGAATTCCCAGAGAACAGACAAATAGATAATCCCGCGCCTCTTTCATCGCCTCTGCTGGCGTCTGCATCATACTGGCTAACTGCTGTGCAAATATTGCCATCAAAGGCGTCACAACGATGGCACACAAGCCAAAAATTAAAATGAGATTTCCAACAGCATTTGCTACCTTTTTTGCTTTTCTCTGCCCAACAGCAAATCCAATCAGCACTGTACCTCCAGTAGAAAGTGCCACAATAAATCCTGTCAGTGTCTGCATCACCTGACTGCCTATCGATACCGCTGATACTGCCGATGACGATGCAAACCGGCCGACCATAAACACATCAGCCATACCATATAGTGCCTGCAAAAAGCTGGAAAACAAATAAGGCAAAGCAAAATATAATAATCCTTTTCCCACGCTTCCTTGGGTGAGCATATTCTTTTCATTCATAGCTTCTCCTCCATAAGCTGAACAGCATAAATCACTATCCAGCAATGAAACCTACCTGTCAAAGTTCCTTTTGACAGGCAATTGTCAGCGCGTCATAAATTTCTTTCACACTCACGCCATTTTCCTGCGCAAGCTTTTTTGCTGTCTCATACTCGGGGTAATATTTTATTCTGTCATGAACAACAGCCTTTTTTACATCCATCTTGCCATAAACCGTGTTAACTTTACAAAAAGACCGAGGCAGTATTGTTCGCTGATCCACCCTCTTTCGAATTCCAATGGTAGAAGTTTCTAAAAATATAATTTTCTCCAATAAATCTCCATCTTTGGGGTCACAAAGAACTGTCAGCTGATAAGCAGGTCTATTTTTTTTCATCTGGATGGATGTATAGAAAACATCTTTCGCGCCAGCATCAAACAGCCGTTCCATCGTATATCCCAATACCTCACCAGTACAGTCATCTAAATTGGTCTCCATAACTAAAATACTATCGCCGTCTGTCATACTGTTTTCACCAAGAATAACCCGACATACGCCCTTTTCATCAGATCCATAGGCCATGGAAAAGATATTCATTTCTGGATAGGTTCCATAGGAATGGGCTAACACGCCTACTGCCGTAACCCCTGCAAGGTCGCAAAGCTCCTTTTCAGGCTTTGCCTGTACTGTTTTCATCTGATACTTAGACATAGCCATCAAAATTCCTCTTGACGGAATTTCCGGCCCCTGTCCGTCTTTGATTGGAGAAGACACAATCAAATCAACTTCTAAAATCTCTATTAAAATTCCGATGGTAACAGCGCATAAAAATATCTGAAATATTCCTTCTTCCTCTATTTCATCGTTTAAATCTAAAACTGCCTGAAAAATATGGCCACCTATTTTTTTTGCTTTCTCTTTCAAACAGCTCTCCTCTAACCGACGGAACATCTCCTGAGCCTCAGTTATAACTTCGTCTGCATAAAATTCCGCTTCATATGCTGGAGAATGACTGCCTACAGTTTTTTGGGCTGTGAGATATAGTCCATGAATCTTTAACTTACTGACTTCCGCCTCAATTGCATGAAAATCGTCTACCAGACCGGTCAAAGCTCCTAAAAGCCTCCGAATCCCCACACCGCAAAGGCAGTCCAGATACAGAATTCTCATTTTCTTGCCCCCAGCTTATTGATGCTGTTGGCCAAATATCCAGCGCCAAAACCATTATCAATATTTACAACACTGACGCCGCTGGCACAGCTGTTTAACATACATAACAGAGCACTCACCCCATGAAAACTTGCACCATAACCAATGGATGTTGGCACTGCAATCACAGGCTTATCTGTCAGCCCGCCTAAAACACTTGCCAATGCACCTTCCATCCCTGCGACTGCAATAATCACATCAGCCTCTACAATCTGATCTAGTTTAGAAAGAAGACGATGAAGCCCTGCAACGCCTACATCATACATCCGCACAACTTCATTTCCCAAATACTCTGCTGTCTGTGCAGCTTCCTCTGCCACAGGTATATCGCTGGTTCCACCTGTCGCCACAAGAATTTTACCGCCTGTTTTCTCCAATGGTTCCCTTTCTACTTTCAGTATCCGGCTGGATGGATCATAAAACACATCAGGGCAGACCTCCTTCACATATGCATATGTTTCCTCACTGGCACGGGTCCCTAAAACATTTTTTGTTCCTCTTTCCAGCATATTTAATAATATTCCTCTGGTCTGCTCTTTCGTTTTTCCCGCACAGTAAATAATTTCTGGACAATTGTTTCTGATCTGCCGCTGGTGATCGACAACTGCATAACCAAGATCCTCAAAAGGCGCAACCTTTAGCTGATTTTCCGCCTCCTCTACTGATATCCTGCCTTCCTTCAATGCTGTCAGAATCTTTCGTGTGTCCATTTCTTTTGTCCTCCTAAATTATTCATCCATACTTCCACTCCGAAACCCTTCCAGGTCTAAAGTGACATATCTATAGCCTAAAGCCTTAATATCCTCAACCAGCTGCGGCTGAGAAAAAAACGCCGTAAAAAACTCTTTTGGTATTTCAATCCGCGCAATATCGCCATGCACTCTGACTCGTCCACTTGGAATAGAAACAGACGCAATCATTCGCTCTGCTTCAGCCACACGCGCCATCCCTTCTCTGGTCAACTGCGTATTGTACGGAAATCTTGTAGCTAGACAAGAATTGCTTGCTTTCTGGTAAGTTTCCAGTCCTAACTTCTTTCCACAGGCACGAATCTCGCTTTTAGTAAAACCAGCCTCAAACAATGGACTGACAATACCAAGTTCCTCCGCTGCCTGTGCACCTGGACGGTATACCTTGCCATCATCTGCGTTTTTTCCATCTGCAACAATATCATACCCCACAGACGCCGCCTTTGCAATAACCGCTCCCATAATATTTTTTTTGCAAAAATAACAGCGTTTTTTATCATTATGTTCAAATTCCGGCACAGATAGCGCGTCTGGTTCTACCACATAATAAGGAACCCCTGCCGCTTCCACCAGTCTCACAGCATCCTGAAAATCCTTCGGCGCCAACATTACACCATTTGCAATAATTGCAATTACTTTATCTCCTAATACTTCTTTTGCTATATGTAACAAAAAATCCGAATCTGTACCGCCGGAGTAGGCAATACAAATCTTCGAAAGCTTTCTAAGATTTTCTTTTAATCTTTGTAGTTTTTCTTCCATTATCATCTCACCTTTTCTATTGTGTTTTCAACATTATACTTTAAATTTCGAGAAAAGGAAAGATAAATTACTATATTCCTATTATTTTTGTATGAAAATAAAACACCCCATCTCCCAACCAAGAAAAAAGGACAAAAAAAGAAGGCTGGCACTTTTTTCTGCCAGCCTTTTTAGGCGCTTTAATCCTCTTCATATTCTCCATATTGCCGAAATCTCTCATATCGTTTTTGCAAAAGCTCTTCTACAGACAAAGCACTTAATTCTTTCAGCTTTTCGATAAAACCAGCTCGCAGTACATCTGTCGTATAGGACAAATTGACATGAATTCCCTCTGGCGCCTCTGGAATGATCCGATCAACAACTTTATTTTGATATAGATCTTTTGCTGTCAGCTTCATCAGTTCTGCAGCCTCATCTGCTCTCGATGCATCCCGCCAAAGAATACTTGCAAAACCTTCTGGAGAGAGGACAGCATACATACCGTTTTCCAGCATCCACACTTCGTCAGCAAGCGCAAAAGCCAAGGCTCCGCCACTGCCGCCTTCGCCGATAAACACAGAAAGAATCGGTGTCTTTAATCCACTCATTTCCATCAAATTGCGGGCGATAGCCTCACCCTCGCCCCGTTCTTCTGCACCTAAACCACAGTATGCCCCTGGTGTATTAACAAACAAAATAACAGGTCGATGAAATTTTTCTGCCTGTTTCATCAGCCGCAGTGCTTTTCGGTATCCTTCTGGATTAGGTGAACCAAAATTCCTTCGGATATTTTCTTCAATTGTGTGACCTTTTTCTATGCCAATAACAGTGACAGGCTTTCCCTCCAAAGACGCAATACCGCCTACCACAGACTGGTCATCAGCAAAATATCGGTCACCGTGTAGTTCAATAAAATCCTCAAAAATCTCAGAAATAAACTCGGAGGCAGCCGGCCTTGACACTTGTCGGGCAGCATTTACAATCTCTATGGCCTTTCTTACCATGTCTGCACCTCCCCGCCGTGAAGTTTCAGAATCAAACCAAGGGTCTTTTTCAAATCCCGACGGTTGACAATTTTATCCACAAATCCATGTTCCAGCTGAAACTCTGCCGTTTGAAACCCTTTTGGTAGTTCCTGCTTAATCGTCTGCTCAATCACACGTTTGCCCGCAAAGCCAATCAATGCATCTGGTTCTGACAAAATAATGTCACCCAACATCCCAAAGCTTGCTGTCACACCGCCTGTAGTTGGATCTGTCAGCACCGTGACATAAAGAAGCCCTTTTTCGCTATGACGTTTCACCGCTGCGCTCACCTTTGCCATCTGCATCAAAGAAATGATTCCTTCCTGCATTCTCGCACCACCAGAAGTTGTAAAAATCACCACAGGTAAAGAAAGCTCTGTGGCTTTCTCTACGGCCCGTGTCACCTTTTCTCCAACAACAGACCCCATAGATCCCATGATGAAATTACTGTCCATAACAGCAATCACAGCCTTGTGTCCTTCAATGGTACAAAGCCCCGTTACAACGCCATCTTTCAGCCCTGATTTCTCACGCGCTTTATTCAAAATATTTTCATAATTCGGATAATCCATTGGATTTTTGGCGGTCATCGACTCATCCATCTCCTGAAAAGAGCCCTCATCACAAATTAATGCAATTCTCTCCTGTGCACAAAGCCGAAAATGTCCTCCACACTTTGGGCAGATTTTGTAGGCGTCCATTTCCTTTTGATAGATGATCCGTTTACATTTGGTGCACTTAACCCATGTTCCATCCGGTATCATCGGTGATTCCTGCGGCGTCTTTTCATATTCCGGCATAGAAACAGGAGTAATTTTGATATAATTTTTCCGTTTAAACAGGTTCATTCATCCTGCCTCCATTCATTTGACTAGCGATTGATAATCTCTCGCGCAAGGAAAGAAGTATCAAATTCCCCCTTGCGGTAGAGCGGATTTTCAAGAATCTCTTCTTGAAACTCAATATTTGTGTCCACACCCTCTATCACAAATTCATACAGTGCTCGTCCCATTTTAGCGATAGCCTCATTCCGGTCCTTGCCATGAACAATCACTTTAGCAATCATAGAATCGTAGTACGGCGGGATTGTATATCCTGCATATACAGCGCTGTCCACCCTTACGCCAATGCCGCCGCCCGGCATAAGCAGGTATTCAATTTTTCCAGGGCTTGGAGCAAAATTTCGCGCAGGGGACTCCGCATTGATACGACATTCAATCGCATGTCCTGTAATCTTTACATCCTTCTGTTCTATGGAAAGAGGAAGACCACTGGCAACCCGAAGCTGTTCTTTCACAATATCAATCCCTGTCACCATCTCCGTAACAGGATGCTCTACCTGAATTCGTGTATTCATCTCCATAAAATAGAAATTTCCGCTTTTATCATACAAAAATTCAATGGTACCTGCACTTTTGTATCCTACAGTCTTTGCCGCACGCACTGCCGCATCCCCCATAGCCTTTCTTGTTTCAGGACTTAATGCTGGACTTGGCGCTTCCTCCAGCACCTTTTGATTCCTTCTTTGAAGAGAGCAATCTCTCTCTCCTAAATGAACCACATTTCCAAAATTATCGCCTAATATTTGAATTTCTATATGTCTTGCATTTTCAATCAATTTTTCCATGTACATGGTGTCATCGCCAAAAGCTGCTTTTGTCTCACTTTTGGCAGATTCATAGGCCTGTGCCAGCTCTTCTTTCTCCCGCACAATACGAATTCCTTTGCCGCCTCCGCCGGCAGACGCCTTTATCACTACTGGATACCCCAGCTTTTCTGCAACGCAGTAAGCTGTTTCCACATCTGGCACAACACCGTCACTTCCAGGGGTGACCGGAACGTTAGCTTTTATCATCGTATTTCTTGCATTCGATTTATTCCCCATTAAATCAATCGTTTGGGCATCAGGTCCGATAAATTTAATATTGCACTCTTCACACATAGCTGCAAATGTAGAATTTTCTGACAGAAACCCAAAACCAGGGTGAATCGCCTGGGCGCCAGTCAGCACGGCAGCACTGATAATATTTTGCATATTGAGATAACTTTCTGCTGCTTTTGCAGGACCAATACAAACAGCTTCATCTGCCAACTGTGTATGAAGTGCATCTCTATCAGGCTCAGAAAAAACAGCAACCGTAGCAATCCCTAATTCCCGACAGGCACGGATAATACGCACCGCAATCTCGCCGCGGTTGGCAATCAGTACTTTACTGAACAAAAAGAACACCTCCAAAAAAATTCTGTATTCTTAGCCGATCATAAACGTCAAGTCCGCCTCTGCAGCCTTCTTTCCGTCAACATAGGCAACTCCGTGACCGATCCCAGCATTTCCTCTCAGCTTTGTAAAGGTCACTTCCAATCGGAGCGTGTCTCCAGGGACTACTTTTTTTCTAAACTTTACTTTATCAATGGCACCAAAATACGGATTTTTTCCCTGAAACTGTTCCATAGAACAAATCGCAACTGCGCCTGCCTGCGCCATTGCTTCCACAATCAGTACTCCCGGCATAACAGGCTCATTTGGATAATGTCCCACAAAAAACGGCTCGTTCATCGTCACATTTTTAATTGCCACAATCCGTTCGCCTTCCACAATTTCCTCTACTCTGTCAATCAAAAGCATTGGCGGCCTATGAGGAATAATGCTCATGATCTCTTTAATATCCATCATATTGATTTTCCTCCTTACACAATGCGAAACAGCGGCTGACCAAACTCTACCAAATCTTCGTTGTTAGCATAGATTTCAGCAATTTCACCATCAAATTTGCTTGTGATTTCATTCATAATTTTCATAGCTTCCACAATACACAGAATATCACCTTGTTTGACCTTGTCTCCAACCTTTACAAGAGGTGGTTTTTCTGGGCTTGCGCTGGCATAAAAAGTGCCGACAATGGGACTTTTTACTAGATTACCACTCTCCATTTTTACCGGCTGTGGTTCACTAGAAACAGAAGGCACAGCCGCAGTTTGAAGAGTCTCGCCACCAGTTTGGGCATTGTTCACTGGCACAGTGGCAGTTGGAATAACCTCTGCTTTTGGTCCATCAAATTCATTTTTACTCATACGAAGGCTGACGCCATCTGCTTTCAGTTCAAAATTTCTTAATGATGAACTGTCAATCATACGAATCAGTTCTTTAATTTCGTCGGTTGTCATTTATTCTTCCTCCCATTTTTTAAAGCAAAGTACAGCATTATGACCGCCAAATCCCAGAGAGTTGGAAAGGGCATAACGAACCTGTGCTTTTCTGCTGACATTTGGCACATAATCCAAATCACATGCCTCATCTTTATTCTCATAGCTGATAGTTGGAGGAAGAACACCTTCTTCCAGTGCTTTAATACAAGCCACAGCTTCTATCGCACCTGCTGCACCCAACATGTGTCCTGTCATACTCTTTGTTGAGCTGATAGCAATGTTATAAGCTGCATCGCCAAAAGCGCGTTTAATCGCTGCTGTCTCTGCACTGTCGTTCGCCGGTGTACTAGTTCCGTGAGCATTGATATATCCAATCTCTTCCGGCTGAATTCCAGCCTCTTTCACTGCAAGAAGCATGGCATTCGCCGCACCCTCGCCATCTGGACAAGGCGCTGTTATGTGATATGCATCACAAGTAGAACCGTAGCCTACAATCTCCCCATAAATTTTAGCGCCACGTTTTTTTGCGTGTTCTAATTCTTCGAGAATCAAAATAGCACTGCCTTCTCCCATGACAAAACCGTTTCTGTTTTTGTCAAAAGGTCTGGAAGCCTTTTTAGGGTCCTCTGTCGTAGACAGTGCAGTCAAATTTGTAAAACCTGCTACGCCACTTCTTGTAAGCGGATATTCCGTACCGCCTGCAAAGGAAAGATCAATATATCCATGCTTGATCGCACGAAACGCCTCTCCGATAGAGTTTGTTCCTGTGGCACAGGCAGTGACGATACACTCGCAAGGTCCTTTGCTTCCGAATTTCATAGCCACATTACCACTTGCCATATTTGCAATAGACATCGGAATATAGAGTGGAGAAATTTTTCCAGGTCCCTTTGCATCCATTCTTCCAATCTGTTCTTCAATCGTTGCAAGACCTCCAATGCCGCTTCCCACAAAGCAACCAAACCGTACTGGATCTCCAATATTCTCTTCTGTCAGGCCTGCATCCTGATAGGCTTGACTTGCTGCTGCAATGGCATAAATTGTATACATATCATTACGCTTTAAGTCTTTCTTTTCCACATAATCTGTCGGTTCAAATCCTTTGACTTCCGCAGCTATTTTCACTTTAAAATCTGAAACATCAAATTTGGTAATATAATCAATGCCGCATACACCATTTTTCATGGCGTTCCATGTGCTTTCAACATCGTTTCCCAGAGGAGTCACTGCTCCCATGCCGGTAATGACGCATCTTTTTTCCATACTCTACCTCCTAACACATAACCATACCGCCGTCGATGTGAATCACCTGGCCGGTAATATATTTATTCTTTGCTAAAAATACAACTGCATCGGCAACTTCTTCCGCTTTTCCAAATCTTTTTAACGGAATTGTCTCCAACATCTGCTTTTTCCATTCCTCTTTCAGGTCAGCTGTCATATCTGTCTCTATAAATCCAGGCGCGATACAGTTACAGGTAATGCCTCTGACACCTAATTCCCGCGCAACAGATTTTGTCATTCCAATAACGCCTGCCTTACTTGCCGCATAGTTTGCCTGACCTGCGTTTCCTATAATCCCAACAACGCTTGCAAGATTAATAATCGCACCGCTTTTTTGTTTCAGCATCACATTGCTGACTGCACGCATTGTATGAAAAGCACCTTTTAAATTTGTGTCAATCACAGCGTCAAATTCTTCCTCTGTCATACGCATCAAAAGCATATCCCGCGTAATCCCTGCGTTATTGACCAAAATATCAACTGTGCCAAATTGCGCCTTCGCCTCTTTAATTAGGCTATCAGCGTCCTCTTTTTTACTTACATCCCCTTGGATTGGCAAGCATTCCACACCAAAGGACTTTATTTGTTCCACCAATTCTTCTGACACCTGACTGCGGTAGTTCAGCACAATATGGCAGCCCTCCTGTGCAAGACGCAGAGCCACTGCCCTGCCAATTCCTTTTGCTGCACCAGTTACAACTGCTGTTTTCTTCTCCAGCATATTTATTTCCTCCATATCCGAAGTCATTATTTGCCTAGTTTTTCCATCGCTTTTTCTAAAGTTTTCTTATCTTCAATATTTAGTATTGTAGCGCCTTTGACAATCCGTTTTACAAAACCACAAAGCGTTTTGCCCGGGCCTAATTCTATAAAGGTGTCAACGCCCTGATCTGCAAGACAGCGCACGCTCTGCTCCCACTTCACCGGACTCATCACCTGTTTAATTAAAAGAGGAACAATATCCTCTGTTTTTTCCACAATTTGGCCTGTCACATTGGTAACGACAGGAAGATTCATTGGATGAATCGATATTTTTTCCAGCTCTACTGCTAATTTCTCACTAGCCGGCTTTAATAAAGCTGTATGAAACGGTCCACTTACCTTTAATTCCACTACCATCTTTGCGCCTGCCTCTTTTGCAAGCTGTGCTGCTTTTTCTGCAGCTTTTGCCTCACCGGCAATCACCAATTGCCCAGGCGCATTATAATTCGCAGGGGAAACAAATCCTTCCACAGACGCCTGTCTGCAGATATCCTCCACTGCCTCATTCTCCATCCCGATGACTGCAAACATTTTGCCTACGCCTTCCGGGACAGCCTCTGTCATAAACTTACCTCTTTTTTTCACCAACTGTACTGTCTGACTAAAATCAAAAGCGCCGCTTGCCACATAGGCGCTATATTCTCCCAGGCTTAATCCCGCAGCATAGTCCGCTTTTATTCCTTCCTGCGCCATCAGTCTTGTTAAAGCCGTACTCATGGTAAGTATTGCTGGCTGTGTGTTTTCTGTCCGGTTCAACTCTTCCTCGTTTTCAAAACAAAGCTCAGAGATTGAAAAACCTAGGGCTTCATCTGCTTCCCGAAAAACTTCCCTGACAACATCAAACTCCTCATATAACTCTTTTCCCATGCCCACATACTGAGCGCCCTGACCGCTGAACAAAAATGCTGTTTTCATAATGATCCCTCGTTTTCAGAATTTAAAAAATCAGGGCTTGCCGGTAAATACCGGCAATCCCTCTGTAGTTTCACCTTTATTTCACAAAATTCGACGCCTGTTTCATCAATTCCACATATTCGCCGTACATTTCTTCCATAATTTCTTTACAAGTCTGTTCTTTCTTCACCAGACCGGCGATCTGACCGCTCATCACAGAGCCCATATCCATATCACCGTCTAATACAGCCTTTCTCAAAGCGCCTTTACCCAGCGCTTCCAATTCTTCCATTGGAGCATTCTGCTTTTCCAGCGCTTCATAGGCACGAGCCAATTTATTACGAATGACCCGAACCGGATGTCCTGTTGACTGTCCAGTTGTCGTAGTATCTATGTCTTTCGCCTTAATGATCCTGTCCTTATAGTTTTGATGGACATTACATTCCTTTGCCACAACAAAACGGGTACCGATCTGAACACCACTTGCACCCAGCATCATAGCTGCTGCCATTCCTCTGCCGTCTGCAATACCACCTGCCGCAATGACAGGGATGTCCAATGCATCTACTACCTGAGGAACCAAAGCCATTGTCGTTGTCTTTCCTACATGTCCGCCTGACTCTGTTCCCTCCGCAATCACAGCATCTACGCCGTCTTTACGCATCAATTTTGCCATAGCAACTGATGGAACGACTGGAATTACTTTTGTACCTGCCGCATTAAAACGCTTCATGTACTTTCCAGGACTGCCTGCACCTGTTGTGATAACAGGCACTTTTTCCTCACAGATAACATCTACGATTTCTTCTACATAGGCAGATAAAAGCATCACATTTACAGCGTACGGCTTATCTGTCATTGATTTCAGTTTCCTGATCTGAGCACGGCAACCTTCGCCGTCCAAGTGCCCTGTCGCTAGAACACCCATACCTCCGGCGTTAGATACGGCCGCTACTAGATCCGCATCCGCAATCCACGCCATAGCGCCTTGAATGATCGGATACTTGATTCCTAATAATTTGCAAATATCTGCATACATATTGCTTCCACCTCAAGAATTATTTCTTATTTTCCTCTACGAACTTAACAGCGTCGCCAACTGTTTTAATTGATTCTGCATCCTCAATTTTTACGTCAAATTCATCTTCAATGTCATTAATGATCTGGAATAAGTCAAGAGAATCTGCTTCCAAGTCTTCTCTAACTTTTGTTTCCATTGTAATTTCGTCTTCTTCTTTTCCTAACTGCTCTGCAATCATACTTCTAATTTTTTCAAATACCATACTATAATTCCTCCTAATTTTTGTATACTTAATATATTTACAGGGTTGCCCCAGCAAATTCCACCTTAAAGCTCAATCAGCATGGACCCCCACGTGAGTCCTCCGCCAAAGCCTGTCAAAAGTATCTTGTCTCCAGGAGCAAGCATTCCCTTTTGGTTCATTTCATCAAAAGCGATCGGGATACTCGCAGCTGAAGTATTGCCATAATAAAACATATTTAAATAAAATTTTTCCATTGGTATTCCTGTTTTTCTTGAAATAATCTGAACGATTCTCTCATTTGCCTGATGAGGAATGACATATTTTATCTCCGATGCGCCTACGCCGGCTTTTTCCATAAGAGCATGGATACTTTTGGGAACAGTGCGCGTTGCAAAATCAAAAATGGCCTTGCCATCCATCCGAATAGAGACATCCTCCGCCTTAGAGATATCGTTAAACACATTCGCAGGAGCTACATAATCTCCTGTTAGCGCTAATCCTTTTGTCCCGTCACTGCCGATATTCTCCGCTAAAATTCCTGTTCTCTGCTGGGCCCGTTCTACATAAGCGCCGCCGGCACCGTCGCCAAATAAGACACAGGTTGTACGGTCTGTCCAATCCACATGCTTACTCAACACCTCTGCGCCAATAACAATCGCATTTTTATATACGCCTGATTGGATAAATTTGTCTGCTATACTAAGTCCATAAATAAATCCAGAACAAGCTGCTGTCACATCGAAAGCAATGGCATTTTTTGCCCCGATTTTAGCCTGAACCAAACAGGCTGTGGAAGGTGTCATATAATCCGCAGACACTGTTGCCACAATCAATAAATCAATTTCTTCTGGATTCAAATTTCCCTTTTCCAAAATTTTTTTTGCCGCCTTGGCAGCCAAATCCGAAGTGTTATCCCCCTGCGAAATTCGGCGTTGTCCGACCCCTGTGCGGGAGACAATCCATTCGTCATTGGTATCTACAATCTGCGCTAGGTCGTCGTTTGTCACAATTTTCTCCGGAACAAAACTTCCAGTATACATAATTTTTGTGAAATACATCGTTAGCCACCTTTTAATCGTTGATATAGTTTTCCATCATATAAGCGTGAAGGCGTTCTAATGCCCTCTCCAAAGTCTCCCGTTCCTCTTCACTGACACCCTCAACGGAAGCGCGGATCAAATCAATATGGAATTTTTGATGCACACGATAGAGCAGCCTTCCTTCTTTTGTAAGCTTCAATAATACTACTCTGCGGTCTCTATCACTTTTTATTCGCTGAACATACTGCTTTTTCACTAACTTATTGACTGCCACAGTAAGCGTTCCAGTAGTAATCCCAAGGATTTTAGCCACTTCACTCATAGAGCGAGTTTCATACATGCCAATGGCCTCAACGGTGTGAATTTCCGTCAGAGAGACATTGCTGAAATGGCCTTTTTTTAAAGCATTCTCCTCAATGGTGCGGATATCATTATAAAGTTCCATTACCAAACAGCTCAATACCGTGTAGGACTGCAAATTGTTACCTCCATTATGGGGCCATTTTTTAGGTTACTTTGATAGTCAAAGTATATTCCAAATCCTGCAAGTCGTCAATCATTTTTTTGCGCGTTGGTATACCCACAGTAGCATCAATAGTATCTTAAAAGCAGTTACTATAAAAATTATATGTAGTTATCATAACCAGATATAGCAGTTTGCTATTGACAGACACACAGTTCTATATTATAGTAAAAACGGTTAAAAAGCCTATAATTACTTTGATAATCAAAATAAATATCCGGGAGTTGAGCATATGAAATTCAAACCACTTGTCATCGGAAATCTTACCGCTCCTATTCCAATTATTCAGGGCGGCATGGGGGTAGGCGTCAGTCTTTCCTCTCTTGCGGGCGCAGTTGCAAAGGAGGGCGGCATCGGCACAATTTCTGTAGCACAGCCTGGGTTTTGCGACCCTGACTTTTTAAAAGATCCTGTAGCAGCCAATAAAAAAGCCATTGCCTATCATCTCAAACGAGCTAGAGAAATTGCGCCAAAAGGAATTATTGCCATTAACATTATGCGTGCTTCTCAAAACTATGATGAATATGTAGCCTGCTGCGTAGAAAACGGTGCTGATTTAATTGTGTCAGGTGCTGGCCTTCCTGTTAACCTGCCAGAGCTTGTGAAAAACACTGGTGTAAAATTTGCCCCTATCGTCTCTTCTCTAAAAGCCTGTCAAGTATTGTTCAAAATGTGGGATCGGCGGTATCACTGTGTTTCTGACCTTGTTGTGATCGAAGGACCAAAAGCTGGCGGTCACTTAGGTTTTAAACCAGAGCAGCTATCTATGACAGATGATGAGATGGACAAAGAAATTCAAGCAATTCTCGCGTATGTAAAAACATTTGAGGAGAAATACCAAAAAAAGATTCCTGTTGTCTTTGGCGGCGGTGTTTATGACCAAAAAGATATTGAGCACTATTTAAACCTTGGCTGCGCGGGGGTTCAAATTGCCACACGGTTTGTAGTCACAGAAGAATGTGATGCAGCTCCTGCGTTTAAACAAGCATATTTAAACGCGAAAAAAGAAGATATTATGATCGTTAAAAGTCCTGTAGGCATGCCTGGCCGAGCAATTCGGACACCATTTATGGCAGAGCGTGAAAAAGCGCCGGAAAAAATCAGCCATTGCTTTAATTGCCTGGATAAATGTAACCCTGCTACCACTCCTTATTGTATTACAGCTGCGCTCATTCGCGCTGTAGAAGGAGAGACGGAAAATTCTCTTGTTTTCTGTGGTGAAAATGCTTATCGCCTGGATCATATGACCACGGTACATGAATTGATGAAAGAACTGACAGAATAATCAAAAAAGACGCTGAATGAAGCGTCTTTTTTAGTGCCAACTTTGAGTAAAAAGGCATGGGATATCCCATGCCTTAGATTTCAGTGTTAATTGTCTATTCTTCCTCGCCTAATCCTAAAACGATTGTAATGTCCGATCCCTTCTCCAAAGCGGAACGGTCCACCTGTACCTCTCCATTTGGAAAATACTCTAAAAGATCCTGTCCCATGCCGCTCTGCTTTACAATAATCCTCGTTTCTTGTGTCTTTTCACCGGTAAAATCACCAATAGACGTCACTTGGAACCCTTCTTCTGTCAACATTTCTTTTTTACGTCCAGCTAGCCCTACTACATCTCCACCATTTAATACCGCAATTTTGTAATCTCGGCTGTCTGTAGAGACTTCTTCTGCACCGTCACTGTAAAACATACGCTGTACCAACTCTTCCGTTGCTGCTTCATCGTGGACATAATAGGATACATTTCCAATGTATTGGCCCTGGCCTGGAATTGTCTCCATTTTGATGTTATTGACATCCACATCGGAAATATATTGGATATACTTAATGGCATCCATTAGATTCAAATCTGTCTTCATATATTGAAAACCGGTCTTCAAAATATCGCCCAAACTTTTCTTGATAGTTTCAGAACTAGTAATTTTTTCAGCAAACGCCTTTAAAAATAACTGTTGTACCTGCACTCTAGCAACATCTCCTTGTGGATAAGAACGGAAACGAACCAGCTGTTCTGCCTGTTTTCCATCCAAATGCTGCGGGCCTGCCTTCAGATGGATATATAAATCCTGGTAAGGGTCCTCATAGTTCATATCCATCGGCACATCCACATCGACACCACCAATGGCGTCTACTAAATATCGAAATCCATCTAAATTGACTCTCACATAATGATCAATATCAATACCCAAAAGATCTTCCAGCATCAAAACAGAATACTCACAATTTAGATCCTTTCCAGCATAGGCATGAACCTCATTGATTTTACAAGCCTGAGGATACCATCTCCCTGCCTTATCCAGACCCTGTTTCATTTCATCTGTCATTGTAACATAAGTATCTCTTGGCACAGAAACAAGATTTACAGTCTTTGTTTTACTGTCAAAATGAACGACAAAAATGACATCCGTTCTTGTCTCTCCTCCATCTACACCAAATACCGCCATATTAAATGTAACGCCTTTGCCCAAAATTGCATCAATAAATGCTATCGCTCCGTTTTTCTTCGGCGGCTTTTCCGGTGTGCTTGATGTCACCCCTGTGTCTGGCTTATCAGCTGCAGTAAATGATTGATACGCAAAAAACGCACCACCAGCGAGAACACAAAATGAAAACACAATGGTAAATACAATGGTCAAAAAAAGCTGTATGGGACTTCTCTTCTTTTTCTTTTTTCTGGATGCCATGTTTTATTACTCTCCTGTTCCTTTTTCTGCTGTTCCAAGAATGATTTTAATCCGTGTGCCATTCATAATCATTTTAGGATCTGTGATAACTTCCGCATCAGGAAATATCTCTTTTAAAGATTCACCGCTGCCGTCTTCGTCACATATAATTCTGGTTGCTTCCTGTTTTGGACCGCTGAATGTAGTAATTTCCTCTACCACATAACCTTTTTCCTCTAAAAGATCAGCATATTCTCCTGCCAAATTTTCTTTGCCACTGCCGTTTGAAACTTCAATTGGATATCCTATCATCGTTGCAGGCGCCATAGCTTCTTCTTTCCCACTTTCTGCAGCACTGCGGTTTAACGGATCACTGGTATAAAAAATTCGATGCACAATTTCTTCCGTCGCCTCTTCATCTATATCAAAATAGGAACCACCAGTGCCAGGTAAAGTTTCTGTTGACATATTTTCCATTTCAAAGTCATTTAAAAAGGATACTAGGTTTAAGCAATCACCAATGGATAGATCTGTATCAACATACTGGAATACAGTTTTTATAATCGAAGGCAGGCCTTTTAGTAGATTTTCCGTTGACATTATCTTTTGCAACAAAGCCTTCATAAATACCTGCTGTGTTTCAATTCTGCCTAAATCTTGATTTGCGTAGCCTTTTCTAAACCGAACCAGCTGCTCGGCCTTCGCTCCATCTAAATGCTGCGGCCCCGCCTCAAGATGAATATATAAATCCTGATAAGGGTCCTCATAATGCATATCCATCGGCACATCAATATCTACACCGCCGACTGCATCCACAATTTCACGAAAAGCTTCTGTATTGACCTTGATGTAGTTGTCAATATGAATGCCGAGAAGATCCTCCAACATTTTCACAGAATATTCATTGCGATGATCTTTTCCAGCATAGGCATGAACTTCATTAAACTTACACATCCCTGTTACTCCGTCTCTGACAGGGACATTGCCGCCTCTTTGCTCGATTTCACGGATCATTTGATCTGTCATAACTACCCTGGTATCCCGTGGAATGTTCAACATAGCAATGGTTTTTTCTTTTCTGTCCATAGAGACAACAAAAGCCACATCTGTCCTCACACCATCTTTATCCACACCAAACGCCGCAATATTTCTTTTGTTTTCTGACGGCAGCGCAGAAAATTCACTTTCTGTCTGTTCTGGCTCCTCTGATGTATCCTCAGAGGATGAAACTGTAGCAGCATTGGCGCTCACAGGTTCTGTATCAACATCTCTTGTTATGTACATCGCCCAACATATAACAGAAAACATCATAACCAGCACAATCGTGAGAACTACAATCAAAATATCAAGGGCATTTCTCTTTTTTTTCTTCTTTTTACTCATCCATCATCTACCTCAATTAGCTAATAACTTTGTTTATTATATCAGATCATTTTTTTATTTACAATAAAATTGACGGAAATTGAAAAATGAAAGAAAATATTAATATTTTAAGAAAAAATAGGCAACGAACCGATTCAAAAACCGACTCGCTGCCTACTCTTTTTCAATAAATTCCACTACATCCGTAATATCACATTCCAAGATAGAGCAAATATCATGTAAGGTACTTAAAGTGATACTACGATTTTTTCGCAGAGCATCCAATGTGCCCGTGCTGAAGCCATATTCCATGATCAAACGATATTGACTGATATTTTTTCGTTTTAACGTATCCCAAAACGGCCTGTAGCTGATCATGTTGACATCCCTTCCGTCTAACAACTCTAATGTTATTATAGGAAAATGCCCAATTTTATACGTTGCCGAATTTCCGACAATAAAAAAAGACACCGCCATTTTCTTACTTATCGACGGAATCCTTTTTATCATCAATGAACTCTACAACTTCCCACATTTCACAGTTTAAAATTCTGCAAATATCCTCCAAAGTATTCATTGTAATACTTTTATTTTTCCGAAGTGTGTCCAAAGTGCCTGTACTGAAATGATATTTGATAATTAATTCATATTGCGTAATACCTTTTTTCTTTAGTGTTCTCCATAATGGATCATAACTAATAATCTCGCTCACCTCTTTCTTCCTATTTCCATTATAAAAAACACTTTTTACTTGAGTATTGCCGAATATTCGGCTATAATAGAATTAAATAAGAATATGGCATTCTGACATGGCATACTATAAAAAACTGCCAAAAATATCGTCAAAATAGTTTAGTCATAACAAAGGGGCTTTATGGAGGAAATGAAGGAGCGAAAAAAAATGAGTTCTAAGCATCCTGACGCTGAGAAGCTCATTCATAGCTTTGCTTTGGCGAAAAAAATACCAGAGGAAGAAATAAGAAAAGAAATTCAAAATGCCATTGATATGGGAATTTCATGCTCAACAGGACCAGCCCTTGCCTTATGGAACATGATTCAAAAAGAAGGCGATAAGCCAACACCAGAAGAATTTATTACCTTTCTACTGAAAAATATTGATTAAATTTAGATAAAAAAAGCAGAGAGCATACCTCTCTGCTTTTTTTATTCTTCCTCAAGAAATTTTTCCAGTACTTTAATTTCATCACTGGAACATGCCTCATAGTCCTTCAGTGGAAAAGGAATCTTTAGTTGATCATACTTGCTGGTACAAAGTTTATGGAATGGAAGTAATTCTATTTTCTCTACATTTGAATATCTACGGCTGATGGAGGCAATCCGCCGTATTTTTTCCGGCGCATTGTTTAATCCAGGCACTACTACATGCCTAACCCAAACAGGCACATCCATCTTCTCTGTCAAACTTAAAAACTCCAGCACATCTTCCATATGGGCACGGCAATACCGTTCATAGTCGGAAGCATTTTCAAACTTTAGATCACAAAGGACAAGATTCGTATATTTTAAAACCTCAGCTGCTTTTTGGCGATCCCCAATCCCCGAGGTATCCAGTGCTGTATGGATCCCCTCTGCCTGCAAGCGGCAAAAAAGTTCTGCTACAAATTCCGGCTGCATCAGTGCTTCTCCACCCGATACAGTGACGCCTCCTTTTTTGAGATAAGACCGGCATCGCAGTATTCTTTTTAGCACATCTTCTACAGAATATTCCATCCCGCCTGCAAAATCCCATGTATCAGGATTGTGACAGTAGGCACATCTAAGAGGGCAGCCTTGTAAAAAGACCACATATCTCACCCCCGGGCCGTCCACCGCCCCTAAACTTTGAAAAGAATGGACCCTTCCAGTCATCATATCACCTCATGGAATGTACGGCTAATAACCTCTCTTTGCTGCTCTTTGCTGAGTTTATGGAAATTGACTGCATAACCTGAAACACGAATCGTCAAGTTTGGATACTTCTCTGGATAATGATATGCATCAATAAGTAACTCCTTGTTGAGCACATTAACATTCAAATGATGAGCCATCTGTCCAAAATATCCATCTAGAATTGATACTAAGTTATCCAGCCGCTCTGTCTCTGTTTTGCCTAATGCCTGAGGAACAATAGAAAATGTATTGGAAATACCGTCTTTGCAAACATCATAGGTAAGTTTTGCCACAGAGTTTAACGCAGCTAGTGCGCCATTTTTTTCTCGGTTATGCATTGGGTTTGCTCCAGGAGCAAAAGGTTCGCCTGCTTTTCTTCCATCTGGTGTGGAACCTGTTTTCTTTCCGTAAACAACATTAGAGGTAATTGTGAGAATTGACACAGTGTGTTCAGCATTTCTGTAGGTTGGATTCTTTTTTAATTCTTCTGTAAACTTTCTAACCTCATCCACAGCAATCTGATCTACCCTGTCATCGTCGTTTCCAAAAGCAGGGAATTCCCCTTCTGTCTCAAAGTCTTTAATCAAACCAGTCTCATCACGAATGACACGAACCTTTGCATATTTAATCGCAGAAAGAGAATCAGCAAGCACACTCATACCAGCAATACCAAAGGCCATAAACCGATGGACATCTGTATCATGCAATGCCATTTGTGTTTTTTCATAAGCATATTTGTCATGCATATAATGAATAATATTCATAGCATTGACATAGGTCTTGGCAAGCCATGGACGATAGATATCCATCAATTCCATTACCTTATCATAGTCCAAATATTCCCCTTGATATGGCTCATGCTTCGGCGCTACCTGCATGCCGCTCTTTTCATCTCGTCCACCATTTAAACTCATCAAAAGAAGCTTTGCTAGATTAGCGCGGGCGCCAAAAAACTGCATATCCTTGCCCACTCTCATCGCTGACACACAGCAAGCAATGGCATAATCATCACCAAACTGCGGGCGCATCACATCATCGTTTTCATATTGGATCGCGTCTGTATCACAGCTAACCTTTGCCGCAAATCTCTTAAAGTTTTCCGGCAAATCTTGAGACCAAAGAACCGTCAAATTTGGTTCTGCCGCCGCACCTAAGTTATAGAGCGTATTTAAAATACGGTAGGAACTTTTTGTTACAAGAGTCCGGCCATCCTCGCCCATACCGCCGATAGACTCCGTTATCCACATTGGATCTCCACCAAATAATTCATTGTATTCTGGTGTCCTTAAGTGTCTTGCCATACGAAGCTTCATAACAAAATCATCTAAAATCTCTTGCGCCTGTGCTTCTGTCAAAATTCCTTCTTGGAGATCTCTCTGGAAATAGATATCCAAAAATGTGCTGACTCTTCCCAAGCTCATGGCAGCGCCATTTTGTTCTTTGATCGCGCCTAAATAACCAAAATAAAGCCACTGTACTGCTTCTTTGGCATTTTCTGCCGGACGAGAAATATCGCAGCCGTACATCTTGGCCATCTCTTTTAATAAACCTAAGAAATGGATCTGCTGGTACAATTCCTCCAGCTGACGGATATTATCTTGTAATAAAGATTCCTCAGCAATTCTTGCTTTATCCGCCTGTTTGAACTTAATCAGTGTATCCACACCATACAAAGCAACTCTACGGTAATCGCCAATAATACGTCCACGGCCGTAGGCATCTGGAAGTCCTGTAATGATTCCGCAGTGACGTGCATTTTTGATCTCATCGCTATACACACGGAACACACCATCATTATGGGTTGTGCGATATGTAAATTCTTGCTCTATCTTTTCTGACAGCTGATAGCCATAAGCTTTGCAGGCTTTTCTTGTCATATTAATTCCGCCAAACGGATTTACCCCGCGTTTTAACGGCTTATCTGTCTGTAAACCTACAATTATCTCCTTTTCTTTGTCTAAATATCCTGGCTGGTAAGTAACAAGAGACATTGCGGTGTAAGTATCAATATCAAACACACCACCCATTTGCTGTTCTATTGCAAAAAGATTATTTAATTTTCCCATCAGTTCCTTTGTGCGGTCAGTCGCCGGTGCAAGAAAACTTTCGTCCCCTTCATAAGGCGTATAGTTTGTCTGGATAAAGTCTCTGACATTGATCTCCTCCATCCAAACACCTTCCTTAAAGTTATTCCATGCTTTTTCTCTCATTACGGTTTCCTCCTGGTCTATATGTTTTTTATCATAAGAAATAAAAAAAGCATCTGAACAAAAAGTCTGCCTTTTTATACACGCAAAAATAATACGAATACAAAAAGGCAGCATCTTTTTTTCTTACAGATGCTGCCCAGACGGTCGGCTGATACACATACTTTGAATCCACTGTGGTAACCCACAATTATCCGTCAGTCCTCAAAGTATTTATTCACTTTTTTTAAAACTATAGTTTTACTATAACTGAGAAAAATACTTCTGTCAAGAGATTTTACAAACAAATTTTACAACGACTCTTTTTATAAAATTTTTTCATTTTTTCTTGAACAAATCTTTTACACTCTGAAAAAATCCTTTCTTATTTGCCTCTTTTTTTCTTACAATCACTGCAGATTGTTCTTGCTCTTTTGGCATACTGTCTGTCTCTGCCTGATTCATCAACGCTTTTTGACAGTCCATCGGGTCGTCTCCAGCTTCCTTTTTTACATACTCACGGTTGGATAGCAATACTCTAGCTTTCAGTGTATCTCTCCAAATGGTGTCCATATATCGATGAATTTTTTCCCGTACTTGGCCACTGATAATTGGACAGGCTACCTCCACTCTTCGCTCCGTATTTCTAGTCATAAAGTCCGCAGAAGAAATGTACAGCTCTTCTTGTTCCCCTTCTCCAAAACAGTAGATCCTTGAATGTTCCAAAAAACGGCCTACCACGCTGATGACCTCAATATTGTCTGTCTCCGATAAAATCCCAGGCACAATACAGCAGATCCCTCGAATAATCATCCGAATCTGTACGCCGGCGGCTGATGCGTCATGAAGCTTTTCTATAATATCGATATCTGTCAGTGAATTAAACTTCAAAAAAATACGACCAGCCTCGCCTTTTTCAATCTCTCTGTCCATTAACTGAAGAATCCGTTTTTTCAAAGACACTGGTGCTACAAGCAGCCTCTCGTACTCTCCATAAAGATTACCAATAGCCATATTTCTGAAAAATTCTTTTGCATCCCTGCCAATTTCCTGATTTGCAGTCAATAAAGACAAATCTGTATATAGTTCTGCTGTCTTTTCATTGTAATTTCCAGTACCTACCTGCGTAATAAAACTGATGTCATTTTTTGTCCGGCGAGTAATCAAACAAATTTTGGAATGTACTTTATAATCTGGAATGCCATAGATAATGGTGCAGCCGGCAGCCTCCAGCTGCTCTGACCAATCGATATTATTCTTTTCATCAAACCGCGCTCTCAGCTCAATTAACACCGTAACGTCCTTGCCATTTTCTGCGGCCATACACAAATATTCCACCAATTTACTTTTGCTTGCCAAACGATAGATTGTAATTTGAATGGAAAGAACATCAGGATCATTTGCCGCCTCTTTCATCATATCCAAAAATGGTTTCATACTTTCATAAGGATAGGACAGCAAAATATCTTTTTTCTGTACCTGAGAAAGAATACTTTCCTTCGGATTCAAATCTCCAGGCATCTGCGGAGAAAAAGGCGGATAGGTAAGTTCTTTTTTCTTTGCCTCCGACAGACGGCTGGACAGAGAAAATACATATCCAAACCGAATCGGCGCCTGTGTTATAAAAATTTGTTCTTCCCCGATTCCAATCTTTTCCCTCAAGTACTGATTAAACTGGGGACTGATGGCATGATTTAACTCCAACCGCACTGGTGCTAAACACTTTCTCTGGCTAAGTGCTTTTTTCATACTTTTACGGAAATCATCGCCTACCTCAAAATTTTCATCCTCAGGATGAATATCCGCGTTTCTTGTAATACACATCTGAACTTTATCCACAACAGTATATGTATCATAAATTTTTCCGATGAATTCATAGAGAATATCTTCCATAGCGATAAATCTAAGTTCATTACCAGCTAAAAACACAACTTCCGGCAAAGATGCAGGTACAGGTACAATGGCAAAAACCCTTTTTTCTTTCCCTTTTCCTTTATTTTTTTCTTTCCCTTTTTCCTTTCCTTTGCCTTTTTCTTGCTTGAGCATAGCGCCGATATGCATCACCTTGTTTTGCAGATGAGGAAAAGGATGATGGGTATCTACAATTTGCGGCGACAGCACAGGCAGAACAGATGTCTTAAAATATTTTTTAATATATTTTTGTTCTTCCAATTCCAGTTCTTGAAATGATAGGCGGTAAATGCCATAAGACCGCAGACGGTTTTCCAGTTCAAAAAACAGATCGTCTCTTTTTTTATACAGTGGCCGGACAGCTTCATAAATCTCTGTCAACTGCTCTCTTGGTGTCAAGCCGCTTTTGTTATCTACACAACTTTCTTTTACATGCATCATATCAAAAAGACTACCAACACGGATCATAAAAAACTCATCCAGGTTACTGGTAAAAATAGAAATGAATTTCAGCCGTTCTAGTACCGGCACAGTCTCATCCATAGCCTCACTGAGCACACGGTCATTAAATTTTAGCCAAGAAAGTTCTCTATTTTGCGTAAACCTGTATTCTTTTTTCTCTATCATAAGCCTTCCCCTCTCTGTTTCAATACATGACGAAGATATCCCTCCCTCACACCGCAATCGCTTGTAATAATCTCCCTAGCACCATAAGCTGATACGATCGTTTTTAGTGCTAACAACCCTGGAAGAATCGTATGAATTCGTTCTGGTACCACTTTAAGAATGTTTCTTGTCATATCCCTCCGCTTTTTTTGATAATAGTTTGTCAACTTTTTCAAGTACTTCACATCATAGGCTCTATTTTGTACCACACCTTCATACTGTTCTTCCAATAATTCCACTATCGCTCTTGCCGAACCGCCAACTACACAAAGTGTTTGTATGGAAACGCCTTTTTGCACCTCTTTTAGCTGCATCTGCACTTCCTTTTCAATGTCAGCCATTTCTTTTTTGTTTGGCAAGATTCCTTTGACATATTTCACATATAAATTAAGGGAACCTATAGGCAGAGATTTTGCGAATTTGATTTCATTGTCTTGAAAAAAAACAAGTTCTGTACTGCCACCGCCGATATCTACAATCAAACCGTCACCGTATGGATATTGCTCCACCGCGCCATAATAGTCAAATCTGGCTTCTTCCTCTCCTGTCAACACCTGTACTTGATATCCACAGCCTTCATATATCGCATCCAACGCTTCCTGCGTATTGTCAATATTTCTCAAAGATGCTGTTGCAAAAACAAAAAGCTCCTCAATCTGCACACTTTCTAGCAGCATCTTCAGTTCACATAAAGTATGCACGGCTTTTTCAATGCCTTCTTTTGTTATTCTATTTTTATCATTAATGTAACCAGCAAGACCGGCAGAAAATTTTTTATTAAACATCGGTTTGATTTTTTGTCCATTCACTTGATAAACTACCAATCGGATTGTATTAGAACCAATGTCAATTACTCCATACACCTTAACCGCCTCAACTTTCACTTTTTTTCTATTTTAACTTATCATCGCAGAAAATACAGCATATTCAAATAAATTTCCTGTAAATTTTTTGTTAAAATTAATTTTTTCTATCATGGGTTCCATATAATAAACACATATAGATTTAAAAACATTTTTTAACCTTCTTTTCTCCCTCTTTTTTTTGAAATTTTAGTGATTATACTAACAGTAATCATAAAGGACCGCTTCTTATTACTTATAGAAGAAAACATAGCTGCAATTATGCCTTTATAACTCTTATAAAGCCTCAAAAAACAAGAAAGGAACGGCAGTTATACCGTTCCTTCTCTATCTTGTATTGTGAATTTACCTATTTTTTAGGCAGTCTTATTTTGTATAATCGTAGAAACCTTTGCCGCTCTTTCTACCAAGATTACCTCCACGTACCATCTTCTTCAATAATGGATGTGGACGATATTTTGCGTCACCTGTCTCGCTGTATAATACATTCATAATCGCAAGGCAAACATCAAGTCCGATTAAATCTCCTAAAGCCAAAGGTCCCATTGGATGATTTGCACCGAATCTCATTGCTGTATCAATGCCATCTACAGTAGCTAAACCTTCTGCATAAATACAGATAGCTTCGTTAATCATAGGGATCAAAAGTCTATTTACAACAAAACCAGGTGCTTCTTTTACAATAACAGGTGTTTTATTAATGGCAATAGAAATTTCTTTCACTCTTTCTACCAAAGAATCTGGTGTATTGATACCACTAATTACCTCAACTAACTTCATAACAGGAGCAGGGTTGAAGAAATGCATACCAACAACATCACGTTTAATTGTAGAAGAAAGCTCAGTGATGGAAAGAGAAGATGTATTTGTTGTAAAAATAGCATCTGGTCTACAGATCTTATTTAATTCATCAAATACTTCTTTCTTTGTTGCCATATCTTCCAAAACAGACTCGATGATTAAATCAGCGTCTGCCGCTAAACCAATACCACCAATTTCTACTTTAGCCGCAATATCATCGCAAGCTTCCTGTGTAATTTTTCCTTTTGCAACCTGTTTCAAAAGGGGTTTCATAAATTTTTCTCTTTTTGCATCATAGTTTTTTCCAGTGATTACGCAAAGAGCAACTTTGTATCCCTCACACTCAGCAAAAGCTTGAGCAATTCCCATACCCATTGTACCGGAACCAATAACCGCAATCTTCATCTTCCATACCTCCTAATATAAAATTCTATTTTCTTTTCATGGACCCGCCTAAAAGTGGCGGATCCAATCATTTCTTACCGATTATGAAACATTTCAACTTTTCGTTTTTCGAGAAAAGCCTTCATGCCTTCCCTTTGATCTTCTGTTTCAAAGCATGCCCCAAACAATTTCTCTTCTACAATAACAGCATCTGCCATCTTTTCTGTCTGCAATCCTTCGTTCATTGCCTTTTTACAATGACGAACAGCGATTGGTGCGTTTTTTCCGATACGGCCTGCCATCTTTAAAGCAAATGCCATCAGTTCTTCTGCTGGTATCACCTCATTGACAAGACCGATTCTATAGGCTTCTTCTGCTTTTATGGTATAAGCCGTGTAGATCAATTCTTTTGCCTTACCAGGGCCAACAATCCTAGACAGTCTTTGTGTTCCACCAAAACCTGGTGTAATACCTAATCCTACTTCTGGTTGGCCAAATGCCGCCTGGTCAGAACAAAGTCTAATATCACAGCACATAGCAAGCTCACAACCGCCGCCTAAAGCATACCCATTGACTGCGGCAATCACTGGTATTGGAAATTCTTCTATTCTAAGGAAAAGATCGTTTCCAGTTTTTCCAAATTTTTCAGCTTCTGCTTTTGTAAGGGTACTCATTTCACTGATATCTGCACCGGCAACAAAAGATTTGTTTCCAGCTCCTGTCAAAATCAGACATCTTGTTTCTTGCAAATTCACCTGATCTAATGCCTCATCCAGATCTTTCAAAACCTGGCTATTAAGCGCATTGAGTGCTTGTGGACGGTTAATGGTTATTATGCCGGTGAAACCTTGCTGTTCATATAAAACTGTTTCCATGGCATTTGCTCCCTTCCATCAATCAGTCTTCTCTTTTTACAATTGTTGCAACGCCCATACCGCCGCCTACGCAAAGAGTAGCTAAACCTGTCTTTGCATCTCTTCTTTGCATTTCATGAAGTAATGTAACAAGAATACGGCATCCTGAAGCACCTACTGGATGACCCAAAGCGATTGCACCACCGTTCACATTCAGTTTAGAAAGATCAAAACCAAGGTCTTTTCCTACTGCAACAGACTGTGCAGCAAAAGCTTCGTTAGCTTCAATTAAATCAAAGTCTGCAACTGTCATACCAGCTTTTTTCATTGCTTTTTTTGTTGCTTCCACAGGGCCAATACCCATAATAGAAGGCTCAACACCAGCAGATGCTCCAACTACAAATGTAGCCATAGGTTTTACACCTAATTCTTTTGCTTTTTCTTCGCTCATCACTACAATAGCTGCTGCACCATCATTGATGGATGAAGCATTTCCTGCTGTTACCATTCCACCTGCTTTAAATGCTGGTTTCAATTTTCCTAAACCTTCTGCTGTGATTCCTGCACGTGGGCCTTCATCTGTATCAAACATAACTGTTTCTTTCTTTACTTTAATAGGAACAGGAACGATCTCATCTTTAAATTTACCAGCTTCAATCGCTGCAACTGCTTTTTGCTGACTGCATGCTGCAAATTCGTCTAACTCTTCTCTTGTCAGTCCCCATTTTTCACAAATATTTTCTGCTGTGATACCCATATGGTAATCATTAAATGCATCCCAAAGAGCATCATTTACCATTGTATCGATCATTGTAGCATTATTCATACGATAGCCGTAGCGTGCCTTTGTGAGAGCGTATGGTGCTGCAGACATATTTTCCATACCGCCTGCAACCATAATATCAGCTTCACCTGCCATAATTGCTGCTGCTGCCATATTCACACATTTTAGAGCGGAGCCACATACATTATTTACTGTAAGCGCAGGAGTTTCGATAGGAATACCTGCTTTTAATGCAGATTGACGAGCAACGTTTTGTCCCTGTGCAGACTGAAGAACACAGCCCATATAAACTTCATCAACTTGTTCAGGGCTAACACCTGCTCTTTCCAGAGCTGCTTTAATTACAATCGCGCCTAGTTCAGCAACTGGTACATTGCTTAAAGAACCACCCATTTTTCCAATTGCAGTACGGCATGCACCTGCTAAAACAACTTTTCTTGACATATCGTTTCCTCCCTTAATAAATATGTAATGGTTAATCATTCATCTTGTTAATTTTGTAACATTGATTATGCTTTTATCATATACTATTGTTATGATTTTGTCAATACCATTTTTTGAAATATTTGCTATATATTTTTTATTTTTACTTTATTCCATATTGATTTTGCACAATATTTTTATCGACTGCATTATCTATCGATTTTTTTCATCAAAAATCAATGGGGTAAATCTCCATTCTTTCGTTATTGTATACAATTTCGAAAAATCGTATTTATTAACACAGAATTAGATTCCGTAAAATCTTCGATTTTATTTTCATTGTACACCAGTTTTCAAAAGAATTTAAACATCTCTATATTGTTACCGCAGTCTTTCTTCCAATTTTACTTTGTTATTCTTTTGTTAATTCTAGCCTTGTAATTTTGTTTTCTTTCCTTTGTATTTTCCGCCTGCATCCTCTCCCTTTGCTGAATTCTATCAGGTAGCTGTTCCATTTCTTCTGGAGTTTCCAGCGTAATTCTACCTAATTTACCGCCACGAAATTCATCCAGCAGTATCTTTGAAGTTCGAACAAGATCTATCTGACCTTTCTGAAGAAGAAACCCTCTCGATTTGCCGATCGCTTCTAAAATTTGATGCGGCTCCTTTTCTTGCTCCCAATCAACTTTATAACGATCTTTCAATACCTGTGGTGTGTGATCTTCCAAAAATTGGATTAACCTACATGCAAGAGTTTCTGAATCAAGGATATCATCATTTATTGCTCCTGTAAAGGCCAGTTTCATTCCCACTTCCTGGTCCTCAAATTTAGGCCATAAAATTCCAGGAGTATCCAATAATTCCAAATCTTTTTTCACACGAATCCACTGTTTTCCTCTGGTAACTCCAGGTTTATCCCCTGTTCTTGTCATTGCTTTTCCTATATATTTGTTAACAAAGGTAGACTTTCCTACATTCGGGATGCCAACAATCATGGCACGAATAGGAACAAACAACCTTCCTTTTGCCCGCTGACTTTCAATTTTTTCTTTCATCAGCTCTTTCGCAGCTCCTGTAACCAGTGAAACGCCTTTTCCTGTCAATGAATCCGCTAAAATCACTCGATATCCCTTGTTTTCATAATAGTGTGACCATTGATTTGTCATCTCTGCTGAAGCCAAATCTGATTTATTCATAATAAGAATCCGTTTTTTATTTTTCGCAAGGGTTTCTATTTCTGGATTTTTACTGCTGTAGGGAATTCTCGCATCCACTAATTCGATAACAATATCTACCAGAGCGATATCTTCCTGCATCATCCTTTTTGTCTTTGTCATATGCCCAGGAAACCATTGTATATTCATATTATTCATTTCTTTCTACATTTTCCTTTCGTATTCTTCTTCTATTTATTGATAACACCTTTGTAACCACGATATCTTTTGGACTGACATTTCCCCTTTTTTTCATTATTCATTCCATGAACTATTTATTCTTAGCCTTCCAAATTCTATCTGACAATAGGAAATTTCTGTAATTCCTTCCCTGAATGGCTCTCATACAATCCTCCTAGTTCCATATAACACTTCTGAGCCCGAAAATTTAGCGAAAGGAAACGTTATCTATGCTGACGGTCTATATATCGTTAGAACAATTTATCTAAAATGATTCCTGTCTAACTACTATATCTATTCTTTTCAATATACTAAATATGTAGGATGTATTTTTGAAAATTTTTCCCTTCCTGCCATATCTGCTTATCTCATACGAACAGACCATCACATAACGTTTTTTGAATTTTTCAAGCTTCTTCTTCTGTTGGTCCATAAAAACATTTTCTTCTGCGATTGTATTATATGAAATTATACCACAAAAGGAGGTGTTGGTCGATATGCTGTTCTCAATACATGTAGACACTTTTCTCCAAATATTCACAAGTCCTATCCTGCTGTACCTGAAGGTATCATCTGTTTCCATACGCTAATGATAGAGCTATTTTCTTCATAAACATTACCGTACTTTCCTGCGCATAGCCCTTTTCATTTTTTTCTTTGCATTTGTCTGTCTATGTGACTTCATTTCTTTTATTCCACTGGACATTAACAACAACATCATAGCCCATAAAACCATAATGCCAATTCCACAGGTGGCCAAAAAAAGATTAGGTGCTGTGGTCGTTGCAACATATTCACTCATATCAAACCCCACTAGAATGAGTGCCGCTGAAAACGGGTATAAACTAGCAAGGGCACCACCTTTAAAAAACATCATGCTATACCCTAAAAAAAATGCTAACATAGAACCACTCAAGTATGCTCCCCGCATCTTCCCAAAAATCAGAATAAACGGCATGCATACCAAATAAGTTGTCAAAGCCGCCATTATAACTTGTGTACCACAGCGGAAAAACATCTCAGTACGCAGTCCAGGCAAACCAACCATCACTCCTGTGATTAGAGTAACACCAACACTGTAGATCCCCAGCAGAATCGCCAACATACCACAGAGAAGAAGTTTGACACCTAACAGCTTTGACATCGAAATAGGGACTGTCATAATATTTTTTAATGTATCATGAGCAGATTCTCTGTCAATGAGCCAACCACCAATCATGACCACAGATATAGGGAGAAACATCTGGGTATTCCCCCAGATAACATTCTCGAAAAAAGTTATAAAATCAAAGTTAGGATTTCGGTATTCCGCCGAAATAATCAACTGGCTTCCATATTGAACAAAGGGACAAAGAGTCATAGCTACAATCCCCACTAGAAAAATCTGACAGCGACGTAGTTTCAGCAATTCTGATTTCAGTACATTCCACATTACTTCATCCCTCCCTTAAATTTCTTGGCATCGGTAGACCAACGCAATCAGAGTAAGAAATATCGCAGCTTCCACAAAAATGACGCTAAATACTTGGACATGATTCAAAAAATAAGGGCTAATACGTTCCAACAGCGCTTCCAATTCTGTGCTAATCTGGCTCTGATTATAAAATTGGAATGTCCAGCGGAAAGCCAGCGGTCCTGGCAATAACGTTCCGACATTCAGACCAAAAGATTGTGTCAAAAAAATATCGTTCATAGAAAGGATATAGTTTATCATAGTATAAAAGAAGGTAAGCACAACTGACACAATATAATTTTTATTAAGAAGAATTACCATTAAAATACA
>JAGZLR010000017.1 GCA_018364635.1 Clostridiales bacterium
TGAAGTCAAATCTTTTAAAAGCTGAGAGAATTAAATTCGGAATAACTCAGAAAGAGATAAGCAAAACTTTAAATATTGATGTTTCTACATATTATGATAAAAATGGCAATGCTTTAATGTATGCAGCACCATCAAATTTAAGTCCTGCAAGTGATGAATACCAAGCATTAGTTGCTGAACGTGTGGAAAAGCTCCGTGCGGCACACCCTGACATGAAAGATATGTCAGTTCCTGTGGATCTTGTTACTTGTTCGGGAAGCGGACTTGACCCTCATATTTCTCCCGCAGCTGCACAATATCAGGTGACACGGATTGCAAAAGCCAATGGTATTACAGAAGATTCTGTGAAAGAAATTATTGAAAAGTGTACAGATGGGAGGTTTCTTGGTATCTTTGGCGAGGAGACAGTGAATGTCTTGGAAGTTAATTTGATGCTGGATGGTATTTTATCATAAACTGTAAGCAGAAAGAGATTTGTCTTTCTGCTTATCTTTATATAATCTTAATTTGTTCTTATGATTATTTATACTTATTTTATGTTAATAAAGATAGGATAAAGAGGAAGAAAGAATTATTTAGATTGGATAGTTATTTCTTATAGGAGATGATGAGAGGCATTTATTACTTTGGTAGAAAAGCGAAACGAAATATGATATCATCATTTTACAATCTTGAAAAACTATTTTCTCTGTTTTGAATTAAAATAAAAGAAATCTCCAGCAGGAGGTGTTATATGGAAGAGAGTAGGCAAAATCCAGATCGGTTATTAAAAGCTATTCAGGAGGAAGAACAGAAAAAAAATAGAGGGCATTTAAAAATATTTTTTGGATATGCTGCAGGTGTTGGAAAAACTTATACGATGCTGAAAGCTGCACATGCCGCAAAACAACGTGGGATAGATGTGGTAGCAGGTTATATTGAACCACATGCTCGGCCGAAAACAGAAGCACTTTTAAATGGCCTTGAAATTCTTCCTACATTAAATATTGCTCATCATGGGATAATTCTCCATGAGTTTGATATTGATGCTGCCATGAGAAGAAAGCCGCAGCTGTTGCTTGTAGATGAGTTAGCTCATACCAATGCAGAGGGATGCCGTCATGCAAAACGTTATCAGGATATAGAGGAACTCTTGCGTGCAGGGATTAATGTTTATACTACAGTGAATGTACAGCATATTGAAAGTCTGAATGATATGGTTGCCTCTATTACTGAAATTTTAGTGAGGGAGCGAATTCCAGATTCTGTGTTTGACAATGCTGACCAGGTGGAATTAGTGGATATTGAACCGCAGGAACTCATTGATCGGTTAAATGCAGGAGATGTGTATAGACAATCGCAGGCAAAACAAGCAGTTGAGAACTTTTTTACAGTGGAAAATTTGACGGCTCTTAGAGAAATTGCGCTGCGCCGTTGCGCTGATAGAGTCAATATTTTGACAGAAAGCGCACGGATAAAAAGTCGCAGTGATTATCATACAGATGAGCATATCTTGGTTTGCCTTTCTTCCTCTCCAACCAATGCAAAAATTATCCGTACAGCCGCAAGAATGGCTACTGCTTTTCGAGGGGCATTTACAGGTTTATTTGTGGAAACTCCTGATTTTTCAGCAATGAATGAAAAGGACCGTAAACGATTAAATAATAATATACGTCTTGCTCAGCAGTTAGGTGCAAAAATTGAAACAGTCTATGGAGAAGATATTCCTTTCCAAATTGCAGAGTTTGCCAGACTTTCAGGTGTATCTAAAATTGTTATTGGACGAAGTGCTGCAACCAGAAGTCGGTTGTTTGGTAAGTTGACCCTAACAGAAAAGTTAATTGCTCATGCGCCTAATTTGGATGTACATATCATTCCAGATACAGTTTCAGGCACCACAGGTTATCGTCCTAAAAAAGTGAAGAAAGGTATGAATGTTGTATTTTCTGCCTCTGATATTCTAAAAAGTATTGGAATATTGGTTGTCATCAGTTGTATTGGTGTTATTTTTCAAAATTTAGGCTTTGCGGAATCCAATATTATTACGATTTATGTCTTAGGTGTGCTGATTATTTCTGTAATCACAAAGTATCAGATTTACAGTTTGATTTCTTCCGTGGTCGGCGTTCTTGTATTTAATTTTTTGTTCACAGAACCAAAGTTTACGCTGCATGCTTATGGACAGGGCTATCCTGTGACTTTTCTCATTATGTTTTTAGCTGCCTGTATCACAGGATCTCTTGCTATTCGTCTTAAAAACCATGCGAAGTTATCCGCACAGGCAGCATTTCGCACAAAAATTTTGTTTGATACCAATCAAATGTTACAAAAGGCAAAAAGTCGTAATGAGATTGTATCCGCAACAGCTAACCAGCTGATAAAATTGCTTGGCAAGGATGTAATTTTTTATTTAGAAGAAAATGGAGTACTGGATGTTCCACAAGTTTTTGCTATAGCAGAAACAGAACTAGATGATAGTTGCCTTACTGATAATGAAAAGGCTGTTGCTGGTTGGGTATTTAAAAACAATAAGCATGCAGGAGCGACCACTGCAACGCTGTCGAACTCGAAATGCCTGTATCTGGCTGTTAGAGTTAATGAACGAGTATATGGTGTTGTTGGAATTGTGATGGAAGATCAACCATTAGATGCATTTGAAAATAGTATTTTGCTTTCGATTCTTGGAGAATGTGCATTATCTCTTGAAAACGAAAAAAATGCTAGAGAAAAGGAAGAAGCAGAGATTTTGGCAAAAAATGAACAGTTGAGAGCAAATTTACTTAGAGCGATTTCACATGATTTGAGAACACCTTTAACATCAATTTCGGGCAATGCAAGTAATCTTCTGTCTAATGGCAGTGCGTTTGACGAAGAGACAAAAAAACAGCTTTATACAGATATTTATGATGATTCTATGTGGTTGATTAATTTAGTGGAAAATTTGTTGGCAGTGACGCGTATTGAGGAAGGAAGATTAAATCTGCGTATTTCTGAAGATTTAATCGATGATGTGATAACGGAGGCTTTGCATCATGTAAACCGCAGGAGAGTGGAGCATCATATTGAGGTAAAGAATGAGGAAGAATTTCTTTTAGCGAAAATGGATGCAAAACTTATTGTTCAAGTTATTATAAATATTGTAGATAATGCGATCAAATATACGCCAAAGGAATCCAATATTTTGATTACTACAAAAAAACAGGGTGACAAGATAGTCGTTTCTATTGCCGATGATGGTGAAGGAATCCCTGATGCAATGAAACCAAGAATATTTGACATGTTTTATAGTGGAGCAAATAAAATTGCTGATAGTCGTCGTAGTCTTGGCCTTGGTCTTTCTCTATGCAAGTCCATTATCAATGCTCATGGTGGCACGATTTCCGTTTCAGATCATATACCGCATGGGACAGAGTTTACGTTTACATTACCAATAGGGGAGGCAGAAATACATGAATAAACCACTAATTTTAGTTGTAGAGGATGATTCTTCTGTAAAAAATTTGATTACAACGACATTAAAAGCTCATGAATACCGTTACTTAACGGCACAAAATGGAGCAGCTGCAATTTTAGAAGCTTCGTCTCATAACCCTGATATTGTCCTATTGGATTTGGGACTTCCAGACATGGATGGATGCGAGGTAATTCAAAAAATTCGTACATGGTCCAGCATGCCTATTATTGTTATTAGTGCTCGCAGCGAGGATACTGATAAAATTGAAGCTTTGGATGCAGGTGCAGATGACTATCTCACTAAGCCTTTTTCAGTAGAAGAGCTGTTAGCAAGGCTTAGGGTTACTCAGCGGCGGTTAATTATGATACAGAACAGGATACTGTCAGAAGAATCTGTTTTTATGAATGGTCAGCTTCGTATTGATTATGCCGCAGGGTGTGCGTACCTTGGAGAAGAAGAACTACACTTAACACCTATTGAATATAAATTATTGTGTCTGCTTGCAAAAAATGTAGGAAAAGTTCTAACACATACCTTTATTACGCAAAGTATTTGGGGAAGTAGTTGGGATAATGATATTGCCTCTTTGCGTGTCTTTATGGCAACCCTTCGAAAGAAAATAGAGGTAGAACCAAGTTCTCCTCAATATATCCAAACGCATATTGGTGTTGGATACCGAATGTTGAAAGTAGAGTGAAAAAGAAAGATCCGTTTGATTCCCCATAGTCAAACGGATTTTTTGTCTATTAAAAGATATAATTTTAAAGATTTATAGATTTGAAAGGTCAGAAAAAAGTATGGTTCAAAGAACAAGTTCAATGAATTGTATAAAAAGTATAGGAACGAATAGCTTCTTATAAGATAAAGAAAAATATTTTTGACTATGATAAGTTTTATTGTAAAAAATTGTGATATAATATAGAAAAACGAGAGGGAGGATGTCTATGACAGATTATACCTTGGCATTAATAATGGGCTCCTTGATTGGAGGAGCAGTTGTAGGAGCAATACCTGGAATTGCAGGTGCGGTTAAGGGGAAACTTGGCCTTGCACTAACGGGTTTTATTGCTTGCATTGTGTGTAACTTTATTTTAGGTTTGTTACTTTCTATTCCATGTTGTATTCTATTCCTGTTTTTTATTTTCAAAAAAGAGAAAGAGGATAGGCTTTAGTTTCTTATTCTACCAGTTAAGGTTCTTATTTCATACTTTTGAGGCGATCACTACAAGAAATATATGTTTTGTACTTGTCTGAAATAGAATTTCAAATGTCAATAATACACAAAAAAATAAAATCAGTTGTCCTTTAATAAATTTGAAGTAGATATGACAAAAAATAGAAGAGAATAAAGATCCAATTAGTTGTACTGTTGATAAGTGTAGACTAGAACACTAAAAATATAAGAAATTATAGAAGTAAAAAAGAGCGTAAGAAGAAACGCTCTTTTTTATAAGCAAAATTTTTCTATAGCATAGGCAACACCGCAGTCATCATTTGTTTTGGTGATAAAAGAAGCTTTTTTCTTTAGAGCTTCTTCGCCATTTTCCATAGCGCAGGAAAAACCTGCAAATTCAAACATTGGTATGTCATTATAACTATCTCCAAACACCATAACTTGACTTGCGGGAATATTTAAGTATTGGCATAAGCCTTGCAAGCCATTTGCCTTATTGGCGTCATATCGACTCACTTCAATCAACCGTGGAAGGGAAGTGGTAAGATTGATTGCAGGGTTAGTTTCAAGCTCTTTCCATAAAGCTTCTGTGGATTTTTGATCTGGAAGATTGATATTAATTTTTTCTATGTCGTTTGGTTGGGACAATAAAAATTCTGATAAATTTGCAACAGCGGTTCTAGTACGTTTAATTAAAGCTGCGCGAACGGGAGAAACGCCATAGTGTTCAGGATTTTTTAAAAAACGTTCTTCAGCATAAGCTTTTCCTTCGATATACAGATCAAGGTAAGGGTCATAAGGAGAAAGAAAATCAATCAATTCCTTTACAGTTTTTTTGAGAAGTAAAGCACTATATACAGTTTTATTTTGGGAAAGTTCTAGTGCACGGGCACCGTTTGATGTGACAGCATAGGAAATACCAATACTTTTTAGTTCTTCAGGCAGAGCATTTGCTGTGCGGCCCGTTGTCGGCACTACAAAAATCCCGTGTTCCAACGCTTTTTTTAATGCAAGACGATTAGGTTGAGGAAGATGGTTTGTCTGGTCCATTGTAGTACCGTCTAGATCGATGGCAATGAGTTTAATATCCATTTGTGTAGCTCCTTATGTATATTCCAATGGGAATAAGAAATGATAACTAATAATCGGTAGAAACATACATTTTATGAAGTAAGAAAACGATTTTTTATACTTATCAGTATAGCTTCTAAGATAAAGACTTTCAATAGTATCAATGAGGAAAGTATAATTCTAGGGGTTGAATTTTTTTGTTTGATTATGTATTATATTATCTGTAATAGGTGAAGTTTGACCTGTTGACAAGCAGGGAGTTGATAAATGTTGAGCAGTTATAAATCATTTTCTTCTAAGGTGATTTTTATGGCGATAGATATTCTTTCTATCGTTTTTGCGTTAATAACAAGTATTTGGCTGCGTTTTTATTCGGGTTTTTTTGTAGAAGTGGAAGGAATTCAAATTATCAATGAGTACTTTGCTTCCCTCTTTGTAATTATTCCTGTATATATTGTGATTTATTTCTCAACACATTTATACAAAAAAAGCTTTGAGATGGATTATTTTAAAGAGATCAGAAAAATTTTGGGGAGCAATATGATTGCTGCCTTAGTTTTGATGTCTATCACGTTTATGGTCCGGCTTGGTACTAATTTTTCCAGATGGACTTTAGTATTTTTTATTGGGTTTAATATTCTGTATGATATTGTTTTTCGGTTGATCTATCGAATAGTTTTAATACAAATATTGCGCAAAGGGCCTCATTATCATATTCTAGTCTTAGGGACAGGAAAATTAGCGGCAATGTATTTGAAACAAGCACAAAAGTACAAAAAATTAGGCTATGAAATTGTAGGGCTTCTTGCCTCATCCGAACAGTTTCTGGACAAAGAGATTTTAGGTTATTCTGTCTTAGGGACATTTGACGAGTTTCATAAATTGCATCAAAAATATCATTTTAATGAGGTTGTTGTGGCACTTCATATAGGAGATGCTTCTTATATTCAGCAGATTTTAAATTTCTGTGATGCGGAAGGTGTTCGTATTCGTATTATTCCAGGATATTATGAATATATGAAATACAGTACCTACATTGAGGATTTTGAGGGAATCCCAATTTTGACTGTCAGAGGTGTGCCTTTAGATCAGCCGTTCCATAGATTTGTTAAACGAGTATTTGATATTGGTTTTTCTATTTTTGCTTTAGTGATTAGCTCACCTCTTTTAATTTTCATTATGCTGATACAAAAAATAGAGTCCCCAAAGGATAAAATATTTTTTTTACAAGAACGGGTGGGACTTAATAATGAAACGTTTATTATGTATAAATTTCGCTCTATGAAGGATTTGCCGCCAGAACTAGAAGAAAAACAGTGGTCAAAAGAAAATGATCCTAGGGTGACAAAATTTGGAAAATTTTTAAGGAAAACCAGTTTAGATGAATTTCCGCAGTTTGTTAATGTTCTGAAAGGTGATATGAGTGTCGTAGGGCCACGACCAGAACGTCCTTTTTGGGTGGGGCAGTTTAAAGGTGATATTCCTCAATATATGTTGCGGCATTATGTGAAAAGTGGAATTACAGGTTGGGCACAAGTTAATGGACTACGGGGAGATACTTCAATTGAAGAGAGAGTAAAATTTGATAACTACTATATCCAAAATTGGAGTCTTCTATTTGATATTAAAATTATTTTCCTCACTGTTTTTGGTAAAAATACCAAGCATAATGCTTATTAAGGAGGATCACAATGGAGCAGTTTTCCCTTTATAGAAAAAGATTTATACCAGAAGAGATTGTTCCCCTAAAAAATGATAAAATTATTTATGCTGATGACGAAGTAATTGTTACAAAATGGAACACACTGCGTCCGAAAAAAGAATTTTCTCAGGGCATTAGTTGTGCCTTTTGGAAAAAAGGATATAAAATTAGTAAATTTATGGACGACTGTGGAAATTTGGTATATTATTATTGTGATATTATAGATGTAACTTATCATGAGGACAAAAAAGAATATATCATGACAGATCTGTTGGCTGATATCAAAATTTATGGTGATGGAAAAGTGGAAGTGGTTGATCTGGATGAGATTGCAGATGCAATGGAACAGGGACTGATTACGCAGCAGATGGCAATGACTGCTTTACGACGATTAAATGACTTATTGCAGATCATTTATCAAGGGAACTTTGAAACACTGATTTATAATTATATGGAAAAAGTAGAATAGGACAAGGCAAGGATAGAATAAAGAGAAAATGCATAGAGATAAAACGACAACAAAAACTGCTAAAAGTGGAAAAGAACCAAAAAAAGAAAATGTCCATGCAGGGCACAGAAAAAGAATGAGAGAAAAATGTATTGCTAATGGTACGAGGGCTCTACAAAATCATGAATTGATTGAAATGCTTTTGTATTATTGTATCCCAATGAAAGACACAAATGTAATGGCACATAAAGTAATGAATACATTTGGATCTTTTCAAAATCTATTAAGCTCTGATTTTTTGGACATTAAGAATAGATGTGGGTTTAATGACAGCTCTGCTTTATTTTTTAATTTAATCGGAGAGCTATATAAACGCAGTAAAATGGAGGAGTTTACTGATGCACCTAAACTAAATAATGGAGTCATTGCTGGAGAGTATGCAATTTCGCTTCTTTCAAGCGAAAAAGTAGAAAAATTCTATATGCTGTGTTTGGATGTCCAATGCCGGTTGATTTCAACAATACTCCTAGGTACTGGTACATCTACTGGAGCAACAGTTTCTTTTCGTACAGTTGTAGATGAATCTATTCGCTGTAATGCTGTGAAAGTAATTTTTACTCATAATCATCCTGGTGGCACGACAAAACCATCGAAGGAAGATTTAATTTTGACAAGACAATTAAGTCAATTATTAAAACAGATTGAAGTTGAGGTAGTTGACCATATTATTGTAGCAGGAAAAGAATGTCTTAGTATTGGTGAAGTTGCTGGTAAATTTCAGTAAGGAAAGAAGGGAGATGAAGCGATGAAAAAAAGACTGTATCGTTCCAGAAGAGATAAAAAACTTGCTGGTGTTTGTGGAGGTGTAGCCAATTATTTTGGGATTGATCCTATTATTGTTCGTCTGATTTGGGTTTTCCTTACATTTTCTTGTGCAGTCTCCGTTTTGATGTATATCGCTTGTATTTTTATTATTCCATTAGAGGAAGAAAGCGATATGATTGACGGTGAGTTTAGAGAAAGATAATAGTATTTTTTCTATTATTTAGTAAATAATCATCAACTTTTGGAATGAGAAATAGAAGATAGAAAAGCGGTGGATGCTTCTATAGGAGAAACACCGCTTTTTTATTTTGATAAAAAGAAAATAGTTAATATACTTATAAATACTTGAGGGGCCAAAGTATAATTTGAAAAAAGCAGTTATTTCTTAATTTGAAATAACTGCTTTTATAGATGAAAGTGTACATAAAATTTACTTATGATATTTAGTTTAATTCAATGTATTCTGCATCGACATAAGGGATCGTGATTGTTGCTCCAAGAACGGATTCATAGGATATGGTTCCCATATTCATACCATAAATTGTTACGATATCATTTTCCAGTAATCTGGATTCACCCTCTTTTAAGGTATAAGTTACATAGATTGTATCATCATAATAACCGTATTCATCTAGAGTTATATTGACTCTCAGTTTAAGATTATTCATGTATTCTAAAACTTGAATAATCTGACCTGTATATTTTCCATAGGTAGATATATATTCATCTGGGTTTCGTGCTATGGTATTATAGTCATAGGTGGTGCATGAAGCTTTATATTGCTCTTCAACTTCTTCTGTTGAGAGCATAAAATTTTCAGTTTTTAGTACCTGACCGCAGACGGTACAACTTTGAGTTTTTTGGCCTGGTAAAGTATCAGTTGCATTTTTAGTGACAGTCAGTTCTCCAGGTGTGTGTGGCAATTTTGGAATTGGTTTTTGAACAGTAGTGTTACATCTTGAACATGTTCCAATTTCTTCTCCTTCAGCTGCACAGGTAGCATCTTTTCCAATGGACCAGCTTTCAACTATATGACCTAATGGCTCGCCTTCAGTTTCGCCACATAAAGAACAGGTTTTTGGTTCTGTACATGTAGCCTCCTGCCAAGTGTGACCTAATGGCTCGCCTTCAGTTTCGCCACATAAAGAACAGGTTTTTGGTTCTGTACATGTAGCCTCCTGCCAAGTATGATCTAATGGCTCGCCTTCAGTTTCGCCGCATTCAGAGCAGGTTTTCGGAGCTGTGCAAGTTGCATCTTCCCATGTATGTGTGTGCATACATGTTGTCAACATAGCTGCGATGACAATTGCAAAAGCAACAGAAATAAATTTTTTCATTTTAAAACCTTCTTTCCCCTTCTTTTTTGTTCCTTTTATATAACTTTTTAACCTACTATATTATAACATAATGAATCAAGAAGTTCTATTGCGTTTTGACAGAAATATTCACAATTTGACAAGTTGTAAAATGGACATTTTTTATAGAAATCAGGCGAGTTTTTGTACATTAAATTGAATTTTGAAGAATGGAGATTCCTAAGTGATAGAAAATACTTTTTTGACAATAGTTTTTATGTTGGAGTGATTTATTAAAGCAAAAAATATGATTAAGATAAGCGTGATTGAAGTTGGTTTTTTCTGTAAAAGAAAGGGTAGGAGATGGGAGTCTTTCGATAGATTTAATTTGTATTTTTTATGAATGGACTAGGAAATATTAGAAGAAGAGGCTTTTCATGAAAAGCTCTTTTGTTTGATAGAGCTTTAAAAAGGCAATATTAATAAAACTATCTCAAATAGCCTGCTGGATTTCATGGCTATTTGAGATAGTCGCTTTTCCTTTAATAAGATTCTGTCAAATATGTTTTTTAATTTAATTCAATGTATTCTGCATCTACAAGAGGAACAGTCAAAGTGTCGCCCCTAACAGTTATGTAAGAGGTGGTTCCCATATTCATGCCATAAATTGTCACCGAGTCATATTGTAGTAATCTAGGCTCTCCTTCTTTTATGGAGTGTTCAACAAACATTATATTATTAGGATTTAAGCCAGTTTCATCTGGTATTAGGACTAACAATTCAATTATACCCTGATCAACTTTCTCTTCTATTACTTGAATAACCATTGCGGTGTATTTTCCGTAGGTAGCGATATAATCATCTGGATTACGCGCTAAGGTATTATAATCATAGACAGTACATGAAGCCTTGAATTCAGCTTCGATTTCTTCTAGTGATTGTGTAAATTCTTCAGTTTTTATTACTTGGTTACAAAAAACACAGCGCAGAGTTCTTTCTCCAGGAGAATCACTTGTTGGTTCTTTCTCAATAACCCATTTGCCAGGTGTGTGATCTACAAAAATTGGCAATCGAACTAATTTACCACATTTTGAACATATTCCATTTTTTTCACCTGGGAATGCGCATTTAGGCTCACGTTCTACAGTCCAGCTTTCAACCTTATGCTCTAATGGTTCACCTTCAGTTTCGCCACATAAAGAACAGGTTTTTGGTTCTGAGCACGTAGCCTCCTGCCAAGTATGCCCTAATGGCTCACCTTCGGTTTCGCCGCATTCAGAGCAGGTTTTCGGAGCTGTGCAAGTTGCATCTTCCCATGTATGTGTGTGCATACATGCTGTTAACATAACTGAAATACCAAGCACAAAAGTAACAGAAATAAATTTTTTCACTTTAATACCTTCTTTCCCCTTCTTTTTTGTCCCCTATTGTAAATTTTTTTAACCAATCCTATTATAACATAATGGATCAAGAAGTTCTATTGCATTTTGACAGAAATATTCACAATTTGACAAGTTGTAAAATGGACATTTTTATAGAAATCAGGAGAATTTGTTATGTATTAAACAAGATTTCGGCAAAGAGTAATTAATTCCAGACTGGATTTTGTTAAATGTTTTTGTTTATGCCAAATAATATAGTTTTCGCGGATAAAAGATTCATCTTCGATAGGACGGGTACAGATAGTGCCTGCGGCAACTGCGTCTTTGACCATCACTTCTGGCAGTATGGAAATACCTAAACCACAGGATACTCCTTTGACAATGGCCTGCGTACTTGTGCTATCCCAAAGAGGATCAATATTCATGCTGTGCAGAGCAAAAATATGATCAAGATAAGCGCGGTTAGAACTGCCTTTTTCCCGTAAAAGAAAAGGGTAGGAGGCGAGGTCGTTTAGATAGACTTTATTTTTATTTTTCAACGGATGGTCTGGGGGAAAGATTAAAAGAAGACGGTTTTTCATGAAAAGTTCTTTCGTCAGATAAGGATTGGATATGCTTCCCTCTAAAAAAGCAATATCAATCAAATTATCTAAAATTGCTTGCTGGATTTCATGGCTATTTGAGATAATGACTTTTAACTGTAGATGAGGATGAAGTTTTTGAAATTGAGAAGCAAGTTGAGGAAGGATTGAATTTCCTAAGGTGATATTACTGCCCACACGGACAATCCCGATTTCATCCCAATTTTTGAGTCCTTTTTCCAGGTTATCGAAGGAATCAAGAATATGAAGAGCATGGGCATAAAAGGAATTTCCACTTTCAGTTTTATAAAGTCTGTGATTGATTCTGTCAAATAAGTGAATACCATAATAATTTTCAATCTCCTGTATTGCGCGTGAGACAGCAGGCTGTGTCATATGAAGTTTTTCTGCAGCACGAGTAATGTTCATTTGCTGATATACAGCAAGAAAAATTTTAATATGCTTTAACGTCATAGTTGTTCTCCATAATATAAAATTTGATATAAGAATTATAATATTATAGCATTTTACTTATAAATCAACAAGTGTTATCCTTAATTTAAGGAGGGGATAGAGGATATGCAGTTGCCTAGAAATAAAAATATTTTTATCAAACTTTTTTTAAGTATGCTTTATATCAGTAGCTTTACGTTTGGAGGAGGATTTGTAATTGTTACTTTTATGAAACGTAAGTTCGTAGATGAACTGCGTTGGATTGAGGAAGCAGAAATGTTGGATTTTACAGCACTTGCTCAGTCTTCACCGGGAGCTATTGCTGTCAATTGTGCAATACTTATGGGATGGCGTGTTGCAGGTTTTTGGGGAATGTTAGTGGCAGTGTTAGGGACTATTTTGCCTCCTATGATAATTTTAACAGCAGTTTCTTTTTTCTATGAAATGTTTGCCACCAATTTTTATGTTGGATTGGTGTTGAAGGGAATGCAGGCAGCAGTTGCGGCAGTAATTTTAGATGTGGTATGTTCTATGGGAAGTAATATATGGAAACAAAAAAATATTGTTTCTGATTGTATTATGCTTGTTGCTTTTTTCGCTGTGTTTATTTTTCATGTTAATGTAATATATATTATTTTGAGTGCAATGATTATGGGAATTATTATAAAAGTTTGCAGCCGAAAGGAAAGGGAGAAAATTTGATTTATATTCAACTTATTTTTAGTTTCCTTAAAGTAGGACTATTTAGTATTGGTGGGGGATATGCCGCAATGCCTTTGATTCAAAGTGAGGTTGTTGTTAAATATGGATGGCTTACTATGAAGGAATTTACAGATTTAATTACAATTGCTGAGATGACGCCTGGACCAATTGCTATTAATGCAGCAACTTTTGTTGGAATTCGCATTGCAGGACTGCTGGGAGCGCTTTTTGCAACATTTGGCTGTATTATTCCATCCTGTCTGATTGTCTCCTTTCTATACAGCATCTATTTTCGGTACAAAGATGTCTCTATTTTGCAGTGCGTGCTTAACAGTTTACGACCAGCAGTAGTTGCGCTTATTGCGGCGGCGGGCCTTTCTATTTTACAATTAGTTGTATTTCAGGGAAAGAAAATGGGGATTTCAACAGTTCGTTGGGATGGGCTTATAATCTTTTGTACTGCTTTTTTTGTACTTAGAAAATTACGATGGAACCCAATTTTTGTGATGGTTTTGTGCGGTTTAACGGAATTTACTTTGCATTTTATGCAGAGAATGATATAAAAGAGAAAATAATAAAAATGAGAAGAAACTAAAAAAGCCTCCTAACTCAGAGGCTTTCTTCTACATTTTTTTAATTTCATCCATTGCTAGAGTAAATACAGTCACACCGCCGGTCTCACGTTCAATTGGTACAGGTAATCCTGGGCCCATATAATGCTCTCCATTGACTGGAGTAGGTAGAGCATAGTAAGTTTGTTTCCTTTTTCCAGCATTTTTTTTAAGTAATTCCATGACATCTGCCAGACGATCTTTTTCAACTCCAATCATGATTGTCACGTTATCTTTTTTTAAAAATCCACCGCTGGAACTTAATTTTGTTACAAAGATACCATTTTCATTAAGTTCCTCTACAGTATCTTCATAGTCATCATTTTGTAAAATTGCTAAAATTAGTCTGTAGGAATGTTGCGTTTCATCCATTGATTTGCCCTCCTTACTTCTTTTGGGTATAAAGTATTACCTATAGGTAGCATAAATTTGGTTGAAAAGTAATAATAATATTGTATTTTATTTCGATTATATTGTCAATCATATGAAATATGCAGCCAATAGAAAGATGGGGTATCATGAAAGTTTAAAATATGATATGATGAAAAAAAGGAGGCGGATGGCTATGAATGTTATACTAGAAAAGTTTCCGTTTCAGGTGATTGTTACTGTTGGATTTTATTGTTTTATGATTTTTCTCTCAAACCAAATATTTCGTCGACTTGAAAAACGAAATAAAGATATCCATACACAGTTTGCAAGAAAAGCGGTAAATGGAATTTTGTTAATATTATGTCCTGTTTCTGTGGGTTTGCAGTTTAGCTCGACGCGAGAGATTACCAATATGTTAATTAAGTCATCAGGATTATTTATTGCTATTGCTGGATTTGCAGCACAGCAAACATTGGCGGATGTCATCGGTGGCTTTATGCTGTCTGTAAGTAAACCATTTAATCTTGGTGAGAGAATAACGCTGCTTAACAGCAATACGACAGGTATTGTGGAAGAAATTACGATGCGTCATACAATCATTTGTCTATTCGATAATAACCGGCTGATTATTCCCAACTCTGTTATTAACAAAGAAATTATATTAAATAGCAATTTTAAAGACTCTAAAAGTGGGAATTATATTGAGATAACTGTAGATTTTGATACGGATTTGACTCTAGCAATGGATTTGATGAGAAAGGCTGTCTGTGAGCATCCTTTGGTGGTAGAAAAAGATCAGGTAGAAGTTTTGGTCAAAAACTATACTACGAATGGCGTGATATTAAAAACAGCTGTTTATACAAAAGATGTCAATGATAATTTTCATGCAAGCAGTGATATCAGACTTGAGATTCTTAGAAGGTTTCAAAGTCATGGGATACGAATACCACATCAGAAAGTGGATCTGGTAACTAAGGAAGGATAGAATGGTTTGTGAAAAGGAAAAGAACACAGAGTATAAAAAATGCTTCCCATTATAGGGAAGCATTTTTTGGAGAGAAATTTATTTAGTTTCAGCTGCTGGTGAAGGGAGATTGATCGGAGAATCAATTTCAAATTCTTGCCATCCCATATATCCAGGGGCGATAGAGTATTCTGGAAATACAATGACAACATGATTAGAATCATTGATATAAAAGAGGGTGTCTTTTGTGATTGTCTTGAATCCTTCGATCATGTCATCCTCTGCATTTGGACCATAGCCGAAATAGGCTAGACTATCATCTTTTTTTATACGGTCTTGAATTTGCTGCTGAATGCTTTCATTAGCAATAGAGATATAATCTGAACCCAGTACATCCTCTAGAGAGAGAACTTTATCTTCAGATAAATCTAAATTGTAGTAATGATGTTCTTCTTCAGCATTTACCCAACCCTTTGACGTAATCAGTTCTAAGGATAGAATATTCCCTTTTTGTGATTTAATATTATAGTTTACACCAATATCCATTGTACGGCCGTTCCAATCTTCTTCTGTACCACCTGTTGCAAAAAATGCTTCTTTATAATCTTCGAATTCTTTCTTTGCTGCCTCTGTGTAGTCATTTACAATCTTTTGGATTTTAGCGTTTACTTTTTCTGTCAGTTCTGTTTCTGAATTTTGACCGTTTTGGTTTACTTCAACCTTTGGTACTTCCAAATCAATTTTATAAGAATCGTCCTCGGTGTGATAGCTTCGTATTGTGAGTACTTTAGCAATTCCACCAATAACAGGCAATTTAGCCATATCTTCTGCAAATGTTTGGCTAGTGTTTAATCCTATGGTAGTACAAACGACAATACCAGCAGCAGCTGCAGCAAATCCACGATAAGTTTTTTTCATAATCATCATTCTCCTTTTTTTTCTGATTTCTTCTTTATTTTTGGAAGCAATCGCCTTTTTTACAATGAAATCAAGTTCTTCAGGGATTTCTATGGAATCATACACTTTTTTACTGTCCTCCAACTTCATATCACTGCCTCCTTTAGTTCTTTTTCAATTTTATTTAGTGCGCTGTAGAGACGGCTCTTTACGGTATTCAGATTTATTCCTGTAATCTCAGAAATTTGTTTGAGTGTCATATCTTCATAGAAATGTAGGACTATGACAGTTTTCATTGGCTCCTTTAGTTTCTGTACGGCATTATATACATCATGATCTTTGTCATATTGGCTTTCCGTGTAGGGTTGTTCGGGCAGTTGATCTGCAAGGGATTCTGATTTTGTAGAGTTAATACTTTTTAGAGATTCATTTACCAAAATTCGATAAAACCATGTTTTTAACGCGTTTGGATTCTTTATGTCATAGCATTTTTCTAATGCTTTACAGATAGCATTTTGTACCACGTCCAAGGCAGCCTCTTTATTTTTAACATAGCTGAAAGCCAGCCGATAAAATTTGTTTTGATTTTCCAAAATATAGTTTACCGTGGTATCATAGATATCTTGTTCCATGTTCTTCCTCCTTACTGGATGATTTTTAGTCTGCAGGCTATCTTTTGTTACGTTTCTAACTTATAGATTCCATAGAAACAAAAATAGTTTTAATTATTTATAAAAAAATCCTCTGATTTTTATTCAGAGGATTTAGAAGTAGGATTTTCAATTTTTTGGTTTAAATTTTTTATAAACCATACCAAAAAAATGACACTGAGGATTGCAGTCAACAAATCACTGATAGGTTGAGCCAACTGTACACCTGTAATTCCTATAACCATAGGTAAGAACCAGATCAAAGGCAGAAAAAAAATCCCTTGACGACTGGTTGCCAAAATTGTTGCAAAAAAGGATTGGCCAGTTGATTGTAGTGCCATGTTCGCTGTGGTTGTTATGCCGCAGAGAGGCATAACGATACATTGAGCGCGAAAGGCGAATACCCCTAGACGAATGACTTCTAGATCATCCCGCCGAAAAGCTTGGATAATCCATGGTGCAAAGAGAAAGCAGACAAAGCTTATGACAAACATAATGATAGTACCAACAAAGGCAGTAAATAAGGTTGCTTCTTTTACTCTGTCATATTTTTGAGCGCCATAGTTAAAACCAGCGACTGGTTGAAATCCCTGACCAAATCCAAGCATAGCACTGAACATAAAAAAGAAAACACGGCCTGTAATACTCATTGCTGCAATAGCACAATCTCCATATACTGCTGCGCCACGATTGAGAAAAACTGTAGCAGTACTTGCAAGTCCCTGGCGGCCTAGGGTAGGAAGACCTGTTGTAAAGATGTTAAGATAGACATGTATCTCTTTTGATATTTTTGTAATTTTAAGACGAACATTACTTTTCCCTTGGAGGAAGAAGATTAAAAGAATAAGAAAACTAATACACTGACTCACTGCAGTGGCAATGGCTGCACCTGCAGTTTGAAGATTTAATGTAAATATAAAAATAGGGTCTAAAATAATGTTTAATATGCCTCCTGTTGCTATACCAATCATACCAAGCAATGCTTTGCCCTCGCTACGGAGGATGTTATTCATTACAAATGAGGCGCACATAATGGGTGCTGCAAGAAGAATATAAGTTCCATATGCTTTTGCATAGGGTAGAATTGTTTCAGTAGAACCTAACAAATACATCAATGGTGTAATAAAAATACGGCCTAAAATACAAAATAAGATACCGAGAAAAATTGCAGTAAAAAAGCCTGTGCTAGCAGTACAAATCGCCTGCTCAATTTCTTTGGCACCTAATTGACGGGAGACAATATTTCCACTTCCCATACCTAGGGTAAAGCCAATGGCCTGAATCATGGCCATAAGAGAAAATACAATACCTACAGCACCGGCAGCACTGGTACCTAATTGAGAGACAAAATAAGTATCGGCCATATTATATATGGAGGAAATTAACATACTGATCACTGTTGGTATTGCTAGAGTTAAAATTAGTTTTGGAACAGGGGTTTGCGTCATTTTTTGATAATGAGCGAAACGCTTTATTTCGTCTAAATTTTCTACTGTAGCTGAAGACATATAGATCGCCTCCTTTTTATTATTCATAAAACAATGATTGTTTTATGAATTTTCAGAAAGTATATAGTTTTATAGAAAATATTCTAATTTTTATGATAAACGTATTAATCAAGATTTACAAGAAGAAATAAGAAGAATATTCTATATTTTATAATGAAATAGTGGTTTTTACGATAAAAAATGAGAGAAATTAAAATATACTTTAACGACATGGAGGTTTTGTAAAAAATATATAAATAAGGGAAACGGCATGTCTTTACGTCATGCCGTTATTTTATATATTTATACTGGAATTATAATTCTTCTTTTTGATCTGATTTTGCTTCAAGAAAGACTTCCGCCATCATTTTAATTCCTAAACGAAATCCATCAATAAATGATTGTTCATCTTCTAAAGGAAGCAGTTTCCATTGTCGATCCATGGTGTCAATAAACTCTGATTTTAAGTTTTCTGGAAGTTTTGTCAGAAAAGATTCATATGCAGAAGCTGCATTTTTTTGAGCAATTTCATATTGTTTCATTTTTTTTGTATGTTGACTTGCAGGCCGAAGAACTCCGTAATAAAGTTGTTCCAGGATAGATCTTTTCATAATGTTATTGCCCCCCTTTTTAATGTATCGAAAAAGTATTTTCTTAACTAAAATATATCACAAATTCATATATGATAAAATGTTCAAGCTCACGAGTAAAAGTCAAAATATTGGTGATAATTTTTAGGATTTTATAAGATGTGAAAAAAGAAAAAAGTATATACAAAAAGATTGTGGCCTTAATGTGTAAGAGTTCTTCACAAATTGTTAAATAATAGAAAAAATGTGAATATACTTTTTAAATAAATTGTCACAAGAAAGAAAAAATATTGAAGTTTTTACAAGAAAAATAGTATAATAAAATTAAAGAGCTATACTTAGTATCTTCAATAATGCTAAAAATGGTTGATAATTTTGAGTTTTTGACTATTTTGAAGGGGGAAGGGAATTTGAATGAGAAAAAAGTTGTGATTGCTGGGTCAGGTATCATGGGGGCTTCTTTAGCTCAAGTATATGCAAAGGCAAATTATGAGGTTTGGTTATATGACATTGCAGAAGCTGGACTTGAGAAAGGAAAACATTTAGTGGATTTAAATCAGGAAACTTTGACAAAAGAGGGAATTATTACACCAGAAGTTTCTCAAAAAATTTATTCCCTTATCCACTATTCAACAGCAAAAGATTGCTTTAAAGATTGTGACTTGGTTGTAGAATGTATTGTTGAAAATCTAGATATCAAAAAATCTTTTTGGTATGAAATAAGTCGTATTGTACCAAAGGAAGCTATGCTCGCGACAAATACTAGTGGACTTTCCATTACAGACATTGCCACTGCTGTAGAAGGACCAGAACGTTTTATTGGACAGCATTGGCTGAATCCTCCACATTTGTTGCCTTTGTGTGAGTTAATCCGAGGCGAAAAAACCAGTGATAAGACAGTAGAGGATATGCGAATTCTTGTGAAAGGGCTGGAAAAAGATCCTGTTGTTGTAAAAGATATTCAAGGATTTATTATTAACCGTATCCAGTTTGCGGTATTAAGAGAAGCACTTTATATTGTAGAGAGTGGCGCTGCTACGTTTGAAGATGTAGACACAGTGCTGAAAGCAGGAATGGGACTGAGATATGCTGTTTTAGGGCCATTTGGTGTGGCAGATCATGGCGGATTGGATACATTTGATCACATCAATTCTTATCTTAATCATGAGCTCTGTGACTCCAAAGAAGGAAGTAAACTTTTACACCAATTGGTGCAGTCTGGTAAGTATGGTGTGAAAAGTGGTGCTGGATTTTATGATTATAGTGGAGAAAAGGCTGATGAAGCTATCCGAAAAAGGGATCAGATGTACATAGAACTTGCAAAAGTTTTATATTTTAAAAAGTAAAATAGATACAGACAAGTGCTACTTGTGAAAAAAATTTATTTCTGATATAATTGCAAACGTTCATGAAAAAGATAGCTCCAGCATTTTGGCTGGAGCTGTTTTTCGACTAGGAGGAAATTTGAATGAATTCGCTAGGAAAGAAATTTGCTGAATATGTATCAATGAATATTTTAGGCATGATTGGTTTAAGCTGTTACATTTTGGCAGACACATTTTTTATTGCAAATGGCGTTGGTCCTGACGGGTTAACGGCACTGAATATTGCAATTCCGGTTTTTAATCTTGTCAATGGCCTAGGACTGATGGTTGGTATGGGTGGCGCGACAAGATTCTCTATTCTGCGAGGAGAGAGTCCAAATAAACCAGAAACAGAAACGTTTTCTCAATGCGTAAATTTAGCGGCGATTTTTGGTGTTATCAGTGTTATTGTTGGCCTTTTTGCATCAGGGGCTTTGGCAAGAATGTTAGGCGCGGATACACAGGTGTTTGATGATACCATGATTTATATTAAAGTTATTTTGTTGTTTGCTCCTATGTTTCTTTTTAATAATTTATTAAATGCTTTTGTGAGAAATGATGGGAATCCAAGGCTGGCAATGACAGCAATGATGAGCGGAAGCATTGCTAATATTTTTTTAGATTATGTGATGATTTACCCTCTGGGACTGGGGATGTTAGGTGCTGTTCTTGCTACAGGGCTTGCGCCATGTATTGGTATTGGAGTGCTGAGTACACATTTTTTTCGGCATAAAAATAATTTCTTTTATGTTTTCCAACCACTGCGTATATCGCTGGCTATCCGCAGTGTGACATTAGGGTTGGCAAGTTTAATTACAGAAGTATCTTTTGGTATTGTAATTTTGGTATTTAACCTGCTTATTTTGAGACTGACAGGAAATATTGGCGTCGCTGCATATGGTGTAATTGCAAATTTGGCTTTTGTGGTAACTGCAATTTTTACAGGCATAGCACAGGGGATGCAGCCAATTATCAGTGATTGTCGGGGAAGAGGAGATCAGGCAGGCGGAGAGAAAATATATTGGTATGGACTTTTGACAGCGTTAGTATTTTCATTTGTGATCTATGGAGTATCTTTTTTCCAGGCAGAAGGAATTACTGCTCTGTTTAATAGTAGCTCAGATGTATCGCTAAAACAAATTGCGGTACAAGGGATTCAGATTTATTTTTCTGGATTTTTATTTTCCGGTATGAATATTGTTTCAGCAGCGTATTTCAGCGCTATGGGGTATGCTGGACCGTCTTTTATGATAGCAGTTCTTCGAGGATTAGGGTTAATTTTACCGATTGCAACAGTGCTTTCTTTGCTTCTTGGCATGACTGGAGTATGGTTATCATTTCCGGTAACTGAAATTGTTGTATTTATCATTGCAAAGGTTTTGAAAAGTAGGCAAAAAATTTAGAAATTTTTCGTAGCCTTGAAGTAAAATGCAGAAAAAAGTCGATAGGACCGTTATTAATAACGAACATATCGACTTTTTCCTAACAAAATGTGGTTAAAGTTGAGATTTTCCATATCCCTTTGCTGTTAGATAACTGATGTCTAGACGGAAAAGAGCTGTCTTATGGATTCTTGCATCCGTATATTGTTCGTGTTGATCTGCGACATCTGGATAATGGTGCTGAAGCATTTTTATCAAGGCTTCACGTTTTTCTATTTCATCGGAAACAATTGTAATAGTTCCAAAGGCAATGGCAGAGCGGTAATAGGTTGTAAAAGTACCTGGAATTTGCTGGTTTTGAGCGACTACAGTGAAACAAGCGTTGGGATTCTGTAACAGGTTTTCCATCCGATGCCCAGCAGTAGCGCCATGAAAATATAGGGAACCGTGATCATAAATATAAGTCATCGGCATACCATATGGTGTTTGGTCAGCGCTGATAGTGGAAAGGACGCCATAAATGCCTTCTGTTAAGATGATTTCAGCATCTGCCTGACTCAAAGCTCTGTCTTGTCGACGAATTGTTTTTTGCATTGAAACCTCCCCCTTTTCTTATTTTATTTATTGTATCATGACAATAATTTTGTTTCAATAAATAACCTATTCATGGAACTTTTTTTCGAAGACCAGTGGTTGAAATCAATGGTCAAATGTGATATGATAAAAATCGTGTGATTGATATATGTCTGGAATAGGCTGGACGTTTCTACAAACTGCCGTAAACAGTTTACTATGAATCCCATAGATAGGGGGCATAGCAGGCTGATACGGTTATTTTTTTGCCCCTAAATATAAGGAGGCAAGATGGATGAAAATGGATTCTTTTATTTTAAAAGGAAATATTTGCTGGAGTTCGTCGAAAGATAAACTTCATATGGTGGAGCAGGGCTATTTGATCAAGGAAGGCTCTAAAGTTAGAGGTGTATTTAAAAAAATACCAAAAGAATGGGAGCATTTGGAAGTGAGAGAATACGGGGATGCATTGATTATACCTGGAATGACGGATTTGCATGTGCATGCACCCCAGTATGCTTTTCGTGGAACGGGGATGGATTGGGAACTTTTGGACTGGTTGGAACAAAACACGTTTCCTGAAGAGGCTAGGTTTTCTGATATTGTCTATGCGAAAAAAGCTTATGAGATATTTGTTGAGGACTTGAAGAAGAGTCTTACGACAAGAGCTTGTATATTTGCCACAATCCATACACCAGCAACATTGGAATTGATGGACTTATTAGAAAAAAGTGGAATGAAAACCATGGTAGGAAAGGTCAACATGGATAGGAATGCACAGCAGTCTTTGTTGGAACCTTCTGTAGCAGAGAGTATCAAGGAAACCATTCATTGGTTGGAAAAGTCAAAGGGATATATTAGAACAAAGCCTATTCTGACGCCACGGTTTGTGCCTAGTTGTACAGATGAACTTTTGGAACAATTAGGAAGATTGCAGCATGAAACTGGTATTCCGGTACAAAGCCATCTTTCTGAAAATAGAGGCGAAATTGATTGGGTATCTGATTTAGTGCCAGAAGCAGAATTTTATGGTGATGTGTATCGCCTAAGAGGTTTATTAGGCAAGGGGATTGCGACTGTTATGGCACATTGTGTATCTTCGACAGAAGAAGAAATAGAAATGCTTTTGAGGGAACAAGTTATGGTAGCCCATTGTCCTCAATCCAACTGTAATTTAAAAAGCGGAATTGCGCCAATAAAAAAATATCTGCGATTAGGTTTGAAATGTGGATTGGGTACTGATATTGGTGCAGGTGCTTCTTTGAATCTTTTACGATGTATAGGCGACTCAATCCAAATGTCAAAGCTATATAGTAGATATGTGGAAACTTCTGAAATGCCTTTAACATTTGAGGAAGCGTTTTTCTTAGCTACAAAAGGTGGGGGCACCTTTTTTGGAGATGTAGGAAGTTTTGAGGACGGATATGATTTTGACGTCTTAGTATTGTCCGATCAAAAAATCAGGACACCAAGGAAGTTGACAATTCGTCAAAGGCTAGAAAGAACTGTATACTTGTCTGAACAGGTAGAACTTTTAGAAAAGTATGTGGATGGAATGAAAATTTTTTAAAGATGCATATCTTTTTTATCGTGGGAAAGGATAGGAAAAAAAGGTGGTGTTTTGATGAGATTTTACCATTGTGAACAATGTGGGAATATGGCAGTGATGCTTCATGACGTTGGAGTAAAACTATGCTGCTGCCATAGAGAGATGCGGGAACTAAAAGCTCGTTTTTCTACAGATAAATGTGGTCATGAAGTTATGATAGATATGGACGGAGAGAACTTACATGTTTTGATTGGAAAAAAGCTACATCCTATGGATATGGAACATAGAATAGAATGGATTATAGTTAAAACCGATAAGGGATTTCTCACACATTATTTGAAACCATCAGAGCCACCAGAAACGGCATTTCTTATTCATAGCAATTCAATAGCACAAAAAGTTTACTGTTGGTGCAGTAAAGATGGTTTATGGGAAAAAGATGTAACAATATCATAAATTAAATAAAACTGTATTTTACGAGGACGGAGCCTTTTATTGCTTTCGTCCTTTTTGATATTAAAAAAGAGGATTGAACAAACTGTATTACAATAGGAAAGAAGCATAGAAAGAAAGGAACGCAGAAGGGTGGAAGTAAGAAACTTGTAAGAAAAACTTCATTGACGTTAGAAGTTAAATACGTTATGCTGATAGTGTACTAATTGAAGTAGTACAGTTAATACATAGAGGAGGTCGTATCTTTGGAGCTATTAGATTATAAAAGCAGAAATCCAATCTATGAACAAATTGTCGTTGGATTTAAAAAGATGATTCTCTCCGGCGTGTATAAAAAAGATGATCAGCTTCCAACTGTCAGACAACTGGCACAAGAACTGGCGATTAACCCCAATACGATTCAAAAAGCGTATGCAGAACTGGAACGTCAGGGAATCACCTATTCGGTGAAAGGCAAAGGCAGCTTTGTCAATCTCCAGTCAGAGGCTATGCAGTCTGTTAGAAAACAAGAATTGCTGTTGGTCTTTTGTGATACAGCAGGAGAATTGCGGAACACGGGTGCAAAAAAGAGCGAATTGACAGAATTAATTGAGCAGATCTTTGTAAAGGGGGAAAAGGGACAATGATTGAGGTGAAGGATCTTGAAAAACGGTTTGAAAAAATAGTAGCCGTAAAAAATATGTCCGCAACAATCCAAAAGGGCTCTATTTTTGGACTGATTGGTTCCAATGGTGCTGGAAAAAGTACTTTTTTGAGATTGTTATGTGGCATTTATCGTCCAGATCATGGTTCTATTACAATTGATGGGGAGCCTGTCTATGAAAATAGCAGTCTGAAACAAAAATTATTTTATATTTCTGATGACCAGTATTTTCCGGCGAACAGCACAATGGAACAGATGGCAATGTATTTTTCAAATACTTACAGAAGATTTGATAAGTCAGAATTTAAACGGTTAGTAGATTTGTTTCATTTGGACCCACGAAGAAAACTTTCCACTTTTTCTAAAGGAATGCAGAAACAGGCACACATCATTTTAGCTCTTTCCTGTAGACCAGATTATCTATTTTGTGATGAGACATTTGATGGTTTGGATCCTGTTATGCGACAAGCAGTAAAGCGATTATTAGCAGAAGCTGTAATAGAACGAGAGATGACACCAATTATTGCAAGTCATAACCTTAGGGAGTTAGAAGATATCTGCGATCATATCGGTCTTCTTCACCAGGGTGGCATTGTCTTTGAACGTGAGTTAGATGATCTGCAACTCAATATTCATAAAGTTCAGTGCGCCTTTAAAGAAGACAAAACAAAAGAGCAGTTCACTGGTTTGGAGGTAGTGACTTTCGATACAAGAGGCAGACTTCTGACTTTAGTGATCCGTGGAGATAAAGAGAAGACAAAAGAAATGATAGAAGCGATGAAGCCGCTTTATATGGAAATGCTCCCTCTGACATTGGAAGAGATATTTATTACAGAAATGGAGGCGTTAGGTTATGACATCAGACAACTCATCTATTAATCAGGTGAATTATTTTTTAAGAGGCTTAGTGAATTACTGGTGGTTGGCGCTTCTTGAGTTTATCGGCTTTTTCTTCTTTGGTCCTCTGATTCTTTTTATGCAGATAAAACAGGCGCAGCAGCCTAATTTCCATATGTCAATGGAACAGATGATTAGCAGTTGGTTTTCCTTTGATGGATGGCTTGCGTTTTATTTGATGACAATTTTTGTTGGTGGTATTCTAGGAATTGTCATGTTTAGCTATTTACATAACTCGAAACAGGTAAACTTCTATCATTCTCAGCCAGTAAAAAGAAGTAGACTTTATCTGTATCATGTGATTCAGGGATTGTTGATCTTGGCATTTCCTGTAGTTTTAAACAGTGTTATCATGGTTGGCGCTTGCTTTCTAATGGGATTTGGCGAATATATGAATCTAGCTGTTATTATGGTTCATATTGGAAGAATCCTTTTACTTGGTGTTGCAACATTTGCTATCACTGTGTTGGCAGGCATGCTTACAGCGACAATTCTGACACATTTGGCTATGGGAATTATGCTTCATTTTATTGTTCCTGCTTCAGGGCAACTAATTTTGGCACTTTGTGGGACATTCTATAAAACATTTGATGGGACTGGTGCCATAGGTATATTAAAGCAGCTTCAGGTTTTTTCACCATTATGTTTTTTAACTCAATATATGAACGATCAGAATTTTACTAATTTTATCAGTACAGAAGCTTCTGGTATGGATCGATATCTGGAAGTGGCAGGGTTTGGATGGAAAAATACAGTGATCCTTTATGTGATTATTTTTGTATGCCTTTTGGCTGCATGTGCTCTTTATAAAATGCGTCCAAGTGAAAGCGCAGGAAGAAGTATGGTATTTCCTAAAACAGAACCTGTACTTACATTGGTTGTTATGATTTTTACTTCCCTGATTGGTGGCACTTTGTTTTATACTGTTGGGGGTGAAGAATTTTTCTGGATCGGAATAGCCTTAATTGGAATTGTTACTCACATGATATGTCAGGCAATTCTTAGAAAAGATTTCAGGGCCATTATCTCTAAGAAAATTCAATGCGGAGTGTTTTTAGTAGTTATTTTTGCTTTGGGTGCTGTACTGCGGTTTGACCTTACAGGGTATGATAGTTACCTTCCAAAGGAAAATCAAATCAGTGGTATGATGATTGATACAGGATATTCAGTAGATGGTACAAGTGATAGAGCAGACAAAGATAGTATGAATGTGATCAAAGATCCAGAAATGACTACAAAAATGTTGACAATGCTCACAAAGGTTGTGAATGAAAAAAATTTTGCAAATGAAGGTTTGGAAGACAGGCTGACTTTAGATGTTGTTTATGAACTAAATAATGGTAAAAAGGTATATCGTGACTATTATGGAGTCGATCCACAATTGATAGCACCAGAATTTCAGGCCGTTTATGAATCCAGCCAATATCGTCAGGAATTACAAATGGCTTGGGATTTAGATAGTAACTTCACCATTCAAGATATGAATATCAATATGTTACTTAATTCTGTCGATGGAAAGAATGAAGGTGTTACTTTGACAGAGGATACAGATCAGATATTGATGCATAAGCTTTATGATGCAATTAGACAAGATATTGGAATGAGAACATTGGATGTGATTCAAGAAGCGCCTTTTGCAGATATTGGTTTGGATAGATGGAATAAAGAAAGCAATACAAATCTTTACTTTAGTTTAAAAGTATATCCAAAGGATAAAAATATTGTTGAGGTTTTAGAAGAACTTCAGCAGCAAGGGAAATTAAATTTGATTTTCCCAGAGGACGCCGCAGATACATTTGAAAGTATTACTGTGTATACAGCAGATCACGACATGACGAGATCTGAAATGAATTATTATGGCGGGATGTTGTATTATACAAATAGTGCTCCGCAGGATTTATCAGACGATTTAAAGGTAAGTAAGACAATTACAGATCCACAGGAGATACGTCAAGTGCTAAAGCAGGCATATTCTTCTTTCCAGTGTGATAGGGCAGGAGCATTTTTGTCAATCAATGAGCAGTCATTTATTGTGGGAGAGCCAAAAGTACAGGATAACTATTTTCCTGAAGAAGACGAGATTTATTACATGAAAAATGGTGAAAATATGAAAGCTACAGGCTATAGTTTAAATGAAAGCCAACTCTTTTTCTTTGCAAAATAATAGGATAAGACTAAACTAAAAAAAGGGCATTTTATGCCCTTTTTTAGTTTACTAGTTCAGGCCATAAGTCAGAAGCGATGAAGAAACGCCCTATTTCCGTTTCAAATAAAACAGAAAGTGTCGGCTGCTTTCGTTCAAAAAGAAATTTGATTTGTTTTTGTGTCAATACATGGGAACCTTTAAACTCCATTGTTTCAGGTTCCAGGACAATTCGCTCCCCAAAAGTTCTCCAAAAACTTGCCCCAAACATTTCTAAGGTTGCCATCATTAATGCATCCATTTCTGTAATGTCATCTCCATAGATTATATGAGAAGTACGAATCAGCAATGATTTTTCCATGCCAACCAATATTTTTTTATGGCAGGATTTTTGATCATAATCCAATTCATGATAAACAGCTTCACCAAGAGACTCTCCGGTATAAATTGGATTGATAATCTTTGGATTGATTTCCATATTCAAAGCAGAAGCAAACATCAGGTTTGCCTCTCGCTCCAGGGAAGATCTGTTTAACTCCATTATTTTTGGACGAGTTAATATACCTTTTCCAACAATTGCCATATCAGCTGTTGCTACATGTTCTAAAAGCCAACCGACACAGCTGCCTACGAAATCCAGGATATCTTCTTTTGAGCACCATTTACTTTCTACAATTTGTTTGTATTTTTCTAATTGAGATTCCGCAAATTCGTCATGGAGTCTTTTATGCGCCACATAATCTGCATATCCAATAGAACGCATATAGTCCTCTTCATTGATGGTATGCTGTTGAAAATAAGAGATAATATATTTTACCCCTTCACAGATAACAAACATTCGCTTTCTAGGGTCACTGATGTCCTGATCGTATACAATTTCTCTCATTCTTTTTGACACTTTGAATAAATCTTCATGTTCTTTATCCAATGATGCAACACCCATCAGAAAGTGTTCTCCCCATTCGAGTTTCATGTCTAGAAATCACCTCCCTTTCTAAATATTTTGGTTCTATTTGGAATACCTATCATCACTTATAAATTTATATTTCATTGTCTCAGTAATTACCTATCCTTTTCTAGGAATTGTACAAAATGAGACTTTATTTAAAGTTCATACATTTCATTATATCACTGTTGACACTTTAAAGTGTTATATTTGTATTATAAATTGACTGATAACTTCTGTCAATAATGAGAAGACATGATGAAATATCCCTACAATTTGTAATTTATAGATTGAAATGAAGATTTTTTTTAGAAAAGCAAAGATATTGTCTTAATGTTTTATAGTTTTTTGTCGAAGAAGATAAAATTGCTTCTGTTTGCCTCTATTGATTTTATGAAAGTCACATTATATAATGAAGAAAAACTGAAGAGAGGGACGGCTATGGGTGTATATGAGAGTTTTGCATATATTTATGACAAATTTATGGAAGTGGATTATGCCGTCTGGCTAAAGTATATAAAAGAACTTTGGAACAGATTTGATTTTCATCCATCATTGCTACTAGATTTAGGTTGCGGCACGGGAGAAATGACTGGACGTATGGCAGAAGAAGGGCTGGATATGATTGGCGTTGACATTTCAGCAGATATGTTAGCAGTAGCACGACAGAAAGCGGAAGAAAAAGAACTGGATATTCTCTATCTGGAACAGGATATGCGTTCTTTTGAACTTTATGGTACGATAGATGGTGTTATTTGTCTGTGTGACAGTCTTAATTATATTACAGAAGAGGAGGAACTGCTTCAAGTATTTCGTCTTGTAAATAATTATTTAAATCCTTCAGGGTTATTTATTTTTGATTTAAATACGGAATACAAATTTCAGCATATGCTTGGAGACAATACTTTTGCAGAAGCAGGAGAAGATGCTGCCTATATATGGGAAAATACTTATGATGAGATAGGAAAAATTAATGAGTATTATATGAACTTTTTTTTAAAAACGCCAGAAGGGCGATATGAGCGGACAGAGGAATGTCACTATGAACGAGCCTATGACTTAGATTTCATCCGATCTTTGATTGAAAAAAGCGGTATGAAGTTTTTGGCTGCCTATGACGCGTTTACTTTTCATCCACCACGAGAGGACAGTGAACGGATTTACGTTGTGGCTAAAGAAATTCAAAAAGTAAAAGCATCTAATTGAAAGGGAGATACTACATGAGTGATTATATTTTACGTGCGACAGCAGGAAATGGAGCGATTCGCGGTTTTTTTGCAACAACAGTTGATACAGTTTCAAAGGCAACAAAGCTTCATCACACATCGCCTACAGCAAGTGCTGCTTTGGGACGAGTCCTTACTGCGGCAGCAATCATGGGAACAGATATGAAAAATGATACAGATCTTATTACACTTCAAGTAAAAGGAGATGGTCCTCTAAGAGGAGTGCTTGCAAGTGCTGACCATTGCGGAAATGTACGCGGTTATGTAGATATACCTCAGGCAGAAACACCGCTCAAGTATCCAGGAAAGTTGGATGTAGGAGCAGCCATTGGAAAGGGAACGTTGCGGGTGATGAAAGATATTGGCTTGAAAGAGCCCTATTGTGGGGAAATTGAGCTTGTCTCAGGAGAGATTGCAGAAGATTTGACCTATTATTTTGCCAAATCTGAACAGACACCATCAGCAGTTGGTCTTGGTGTATTGGTAGATGTAGATTATTCGATTTGTCAAGCAGGGGGATTTTTTGTTCAGCTTATGCCATTTGCAGAAGAAGAGGTTATAAAAAAGTTGGAAGAAAACTTAGCAAAATTGCCGCCTGTGACAGAGTTACTGGAAAGAGAAAAGACACCTGAGAGAATGATGGAGCTGATTTTTCAGTCAATGGAATATCAAATCACAGAAAAGACTCCAGTTTCTTTCCAATGCAGCTGTTCTAGAAAGAAAGTAGAGGAGACTCTTCTAAGTTTGGGGCAAAAGGAGCTGGAAGATATTGTAAAAGAAGACGAAAAAGCTGAAATCCATTGTCACTTTTGTAATAAGAAATATTATTTTACCAAAGAAGACTTGATAGGACTTATTCAAAGTATAGATAAGAAAGTGGAAAGTAAAGAAGGATAACATAGCTGCTCTTTTATAGAGTCAATCAGGAAAAGGGAGGTAGATGAAACAATGAAGTATAATTTTGATGAAGTAATCGACCGAAGAGGTACAAATGCTATGACGACAGATGGATATAAATCTTATATTTTTCACGATCCAGACATAACATTTCCGTTTCCTGAGGAGGAATTCATTCGAATGTGGGTGGCGGATATGGATTTTGCAGTAGCACCTGAAATTCTAGATGGCATCAGAGGTCGGCTGGAACAAAAGATATTGGGATATACAGAACTGACAGACCCTATGTATTATAGGGTATTTAGTCAATGGTGCCAAAAACGATATGACTGGAAGGTAGATAGAGAGCAGATAGTGACAAGTCCTGGCATTGTTGCAGCTCTTCGAGATTTAGTACATTTGATTTTAAATACAGGGGACAAAGTATTGATTCTTACCCCTAGTTATAGACCTTTTCAGGCAGCTGCAAAGGACAATGGTCTAGAGATTATCTGTTCCGATCTTTTGGTTGATCAAGATGGCTATTATACCATAGATTTTGAGGATTTTAGAAAAAAGGCATCCTGTCCCGAGATAAGGCTTTGTATTTTCTGTAACCCGCATAATCCTTCCGGGCGAATCTGGACAGAAAAAGAGTTAAAACAGGTATCTGATATTTTGCAGAAAAATGATCTGTGGGTGATCTCTGATGAAATCCATTGTGATATCCTGCGGACTGGGCTTACCCATATACCACTTGCAAAAGTTATGGGAGACTATAAGAAAATGATTACCTGTATGTCTGTGAGCAAGACATTTAACTTAGCTGGAATGATGTTTTCCAACATTATTATTACAGATAAGAAATTAAGATACCGCTGGAAAAAAACACATAATGGATTGGACAATCCTCTTAGTGTCGCTGCTGCTCAGGCTGCGTATGAAAGAGGAGAAAACTGGTTGACTCAAATGAAAAAATATGTAGATGAAAACTTTCAAGTATTGGACCAATTTATTAAGGAGAGACTTCCAAAAGCAGTATTTTGCATCCCAGAAGCAACTTATTTAGCGTGGATTGATATTTCTGCCTATGTGGATGGGAAAGAATTTTTGCCTTTGTTATTTGCAAGAAAAGGGAAAATTCTTCTTGAAGGTGGAGATATGTTTGTACAAAACGCAGAGGGGAAAATTCGTTTGAATTTGGCATGCCCAAGATCAGTGTTGATGGAAGGCCTCCAACGTATAGAAAAGGTATTGATAAATTAAGAAATCGAAACAATACAAAAGACGGATTTTTATTTGAAAAATTTTTTGGAAAATAAAGTGAGTTTTTTATATATTGACTTATATAGAAACAAAAAATATGGCTGCTGAAAAGAAGGCAGCTTTTTTTATGGAGATATTTAATAGTGAAGTGGATAGATTGGAAGAATAATATTTCGAGAAAAAGATAAGATAAACATCAGATAATTAAAAAACAGCATTTCGTTTTTATAGAAGCCATGAAAAAGGGAGATAGAGTATGTTATTAACAGAAAGTCTAATTCGTACTATGTTGAGAGATTTTATTTCTGTACCTTTCTGTCTTGATTTTGAAGGTCATCAGGAAATGCTAGGAGAAGGAGCGCCTTATTTTACTGTTCATATTCAAAAGGATATTTCGGCAAAGGCATTGATGGAAAGTACTTCTTTGGCATTAGGAGAAGCATATATGAGAGGGGATATAACAGTAGATGGAGACCTTTATGAAGTTCTTTGTCTTTTGTTGAAGAATATAGATCGGTTTATGACAGATCAAAAAGGATTATGACGTATTTTGTTTCCATCAGAGTCAAAAAGTAACCAAATGAAACAGGTCTCAAGTCATTATGATATTGGAAATGACTTTTATGAAAAATGGCTGGATGAAACAATGAGTTATTCATGTGCATATTTTGGAAAGGATACGGATAGTCTTTTTCAAGCCCAAGAGACAAAAGTGGATCGAATACTAAAAAAGCTTTATCTGAGGCCTGGTATGAGATTATTGGATATAGGCTGTGGATGGGGGTATTTATTGATTAGAGCGGCAAAAGAGTACGGTGTCAAAGGCTGCGGAATTACTTTAAGCAGAGAACAAAAAGCTTTATTTGAAGAGAAAATAAGAAAAGAAAATTTAGAAGATCAATTATCTGTCAAACTAATGGACTATCGAGACTTGAAAAAGAGTGGATTGAAGTTTGATCGTGCAGTTAGTGTCGGTATGTTGGAACATGTTGGACGAGACTTTTATGGATTATTTTTAGATTGTGTAAAAGATGTACTAAAGGATGGAGGATTATTCCTACTGCACTTTATCAGTGCATTAAAAGAATTTCCTGGAGATGCATGGATTAAGAAATATATCTTTCCGGGTGGTGTGGTGCCTAGTTTAAGAGAAATACTGCATGAAATGGGTGAAAAAAATTTATATACACTGGATGTGGAAAGTTTAAGACGACATTATGAAAAGACACTTTTGTGTTGGAGAGAAAATTTCCAAAAATGTAGAAGAGAAATAGAGTATGAAAAGGGTATAGAGTTTACTAGAATGTGGGACTTATATTTAGCTAGCTGTGCAGGGGCATTTCATACTGGGGTAGTGGATCTGCATCAGATTCTAATGTCCAAAGGGATTAATAACCAGTTACCAATGATAAGATGGTATTAAAAAAAATTTGTAATTTTTAAAGAAGATTATATACATTTTTATAAATAAAATATAGATTTTCTATAGCAAAAACTACAAGATAAAAAATTTGTAAGGAAAATGAAAGAATCATGCAGGACATATTTCAGACGTATCGTTTATACTTTCCGTATATAGGAGAAAATACGAAAAGGTAGACATAGAAAAAAGTCTTCCTAAAAAAGACATAAGAAGGCTGAAGCCGCATATAAATAAAACGGTATCAGCAGAGGAAAACGAGGAAAAGGGGAGAATACATCTATGGAAAACAATTATCAGGAAAATAACACAGCGGTGATTATTGGCAGAGTAAAAGAAACGCCGGTATTTAGTCATCAAGTCTATGGAGAAGGGTTTTATCGGATGGAGATAGAAGCTGATCGGTTAAGCGAGAATGCAGACTTGCTTCCAGTGACTTTTTCTGATCGCCTAATCAATAAAGATACCATTACACCAGGATTATTAGTCTGTGTACGAGGCCAACTAAGAAGTTATAACAATTATACAGGAAAGAAGAGCCGTTTAGTGCTCACCGTATTTGCAAGGGATATTGAGATTGAGGAGGAAACAGAGGAGAATCCAAATCAGATAGTTCTGAATGGATTCATCTGTAAAAAACCAGTTTACAGAAAGACACCTTTTGGCAGAGAAATTGCCGATATTCTTTTAGCAGTAAATCGTGCGTATAATAAAAGTGATTATATACCATGTATTGCTTGGGGAAGAAATGCACGGTTTGCAGGCACTCTTGAAGTAGGCACAAATGTGCGTATTACAGGAAGAATTCAAAGCCGAAAGTATCAGAAACATATTGGGGATACGGTAGAAGAACGAGTAGCATATGAAGTGAGTGCTTCTAAAATTGAATCTAGTGATTCGCTAGATGTCGATCCCCACACCGCGTGACTGGTCATTGACAAATAGAGGGAAATATTGTAGAATGAGGCTGATTTACAGGTGAATACCTGCTTTTGTGCTATACAAAAAGAAAAAGATGGCAGAAATTGCTGTTGAAATACTGATCGGAGTTGAATTATGTGGAAAAAGGATATACCTTTTTATATTATGGCGATGGCAGGGGAAAGACTACTTTGGCTATTGGTCAGGGTTTGAGAGCTGTCGGCGAAGGACTAAGTGTGATTTTTATTCAGTATTTAGACTACAATAACAATAAGGAGTTTATCCCTCTGAAAGATTTGGAGCCGGAATTTAAGGTGTTTCGTTTTGAAAAGATGCGCGATGGCGTTGATTTGAAAAATGAGGAAGAATGTCGTGAAATTCGAAGTGAAGTTATGAATGGATTTCATTTTAGCCGAAAGATTATGGATACTGGCGAATGTGACATGTTAATTTTAGATGGTATTGTAGACGCAGCTGCGGCTGGTTTTTTGACAGAAGAAAATATTTCAGATTTACTAGAACGAAAACCAGAACGTATGAGTTTGATTTTGACTGGTGGAAGCCGCAACGAGACAGTAGTGAAGCTAGCAGATTATGTATACGAAATTCGGACAGAAAAATCACCACAGTTAGAGTAAAAGAGAAAAACATCTTCCTTTTGGAAGATGTTTTTTTGATCAAGAAGAAAGAGGTTACTCTAGGACGATAAAACAGTAGATTTATAATAGAATAGAGATCAGGTCACTCCTAATACTTAACAAATATAAAAAAGAAATAAAAAATTAGTTTTTGCCCTTGAAATATTTAAAAAATCAAGCAAATTAAAACTTTTTTTCATCTAAAGATAGCAATTTTAAATAGATGAGAGAATTAAAACGATACTCTATACCAAAAAGCACAGGTGCCAACAGTAAAATTTCTTGGTTTTTGGGCTTTGGATGGGGGAAACTAATTCAATGAGACTTCTTAGAGTTCACTAGTTTTGAGAGACTGCTCTAGGTTAGATCGAAATTTTGGATGTGCAATATCAATCAGAGCTTTTGCTCTTTCTTTCATTGATTTTCCCCATAAATCAGCAATGCCATATTCTGTTACAATATATTGTACATCAAATCGGCTGGTAGTAACAGGAGTATCTGATGGGAGAAATGGCACAATTCTTGAAACGGCACCTTGACAGGCTATGGACGGAAGTGCTAAAAATGATTTTCCTCCTTTTGACATAGAAGCGCCACGAACAAAGTCAGCTTGGCCACCGATCCCACTGTAAGGTGCACCTGAAATAGTGTCAGCATTTACTTGTCCTAAAAGATCAACCTGTAGACAGGAATTGATGGATATAACATTGTCATTTTGTGCAATGATGCGAGGATTATTGACAAAATCTACAGGAAGCATGGCGATTGTTGGATTATGATCTATAAACTCAAAGAGTTTTTTTGAGCCAACAGCAAAGGTTGCTACACTTACACCAGAGCAAATATTTTTTCTTTTATTATTGATAACGCCTATGCGGCATAGATCTACAATGCCGTCTGTCAAAAGTTCTGTATGAATACCAAGGTCATTTTTTTCTTTTAATAGAGAGAGAACAATATCTGGAATCCCGCCGATACCTGCTTGTAGGCACGCTCCGTCTTGAATCAATGGAGCGATCAATCCTGCAATTGTTTTTTCTGTTTCTCCGGCACGGCCCATTATGACTTCTTTCAGCGGGGATGGATGTTCTACAGCCCAAGTAATTTGGTCCATATGAATTTTAATACCGTCGGTCCGCGGAAGAAGAGGATTGATTTGAGCAATGATTGTTTTAGCAGATTCCATTCCAGCTTTTGACCAATCACCGGCTAAAGAAAAGCTGCAATTGCCATTTTCATCTGGAGGTGTCACATGAATAAGAAATACATCAGGTTGAAATATAGTTTTAATCCAATAGGGATAGTCTTTAAAAAAGAGGGGGGTATATTTGATCCGTCCTTGTCTATAAGCAGCACGGGAGTTGGAAGAAAGAAAAGAACAGTAACATGTCAGCATGTCCTTATATTCTTCTGAAAAATATGGTTCTTTACAATAGCAAACAGAGGAAAACAACTTTAGGTCTTTTAACTCATTTTTTCTTCTGAGTATTGCATTTACAAGATATTCAGATAGCATAAGCCCTTGCTGTAAAAGTATCTTATCGCCGCTATGTATTTTTTTGGCTGCTTCATCTGCAGTGAGAAGTTTTGAAGCATATTTTTTTTGCCAGTCCATGGTATCAGATCCTTTCTGAGACTTAAACAAAATTAATGTTCGGAATGTTACCCCAAGTGATGATAGCTGAAACGGCAGTCAAAAATGACTGCCGTTTTTATGATCTTTTCATCTTTTTGTTTGAAATGATGTAATTATCTTATTGTTCTTTCTCTAACTTTTCAACAAATGCCCGTAGACGGCGCAGTCCCTCTACTAAATCCGGCTCACTGGTGACATAGCTCATACGAATATATCCCTCACCACTTTGCCCAAAACACATGCCTGGGGAAAACACAACATGGTGTTCTTCTAAAGCACGCAAGCAAAAGGTTAAACTATCAAGACCTGTTTTTTTAATGTTGACAAAAGCGTAAAAAGCGCCTTTTGGTTTCGTTAGCGACAGAAGCGGCATAGAATTGATCTCTTTGATGACGATTTCTCTGTTTTTGGCATACTGATTTTTCATTTGTTCCAGTGTGTCATTTGGGCCGGTGATGGCTGCTAATGCTGCACGTTGAGCAATTGGCGTACAGCAGCTAACCAAATACTCTTGAATTTTAGTTAACTGAGAGATGATAGATTGATCTGCTGCCAAAAAACCACATCTCCAGCCTGTCATTGCAAATGTTTTGGAAACGCTGTCAATGAGAATAGAACGTTTTTTCATACCAGGAATAGAAAGTACTGAAAAATATTGTGCACCATCATAGACAAAATCTTGGTAAACTTCATCACTAATCAGATAGAGGTCATATTCCTCGCAAATTGCAGCAATCATACGAAGAGTTCTTTCTGTTAATACACCCCCCGTTGGATTACATGGGGAGTTAATCAAAATTGCCTTTGTTTTTGGTGTGATTGCTTTTCGAATATCTTCTTCACGAAGCTGAAAATCATCCTCCTCTCGCTGTAAAACAGGAACAGCGATACCGCCTGGAAGCTGGATTTCTCCATAATAATTGGTATAACAAGGGTCCTGAATGATCACTTCATCCCCTGGATTTAAAAGCACTGTCATTAGTCCTGAAAGGGCCTGCATTCCACCAATTGTAATCATAATTTCTTCAGGAGTATAATCCACCTGTTTTTTTCTATGAAAATACTCTGAAACAGCCTTTCTCAGTTCATAGATTCCCGCATTTGCCACATAATGAGTGTCACCATCATCAATACATTTTTTTGCCGCCTGTGTAATATGGGAGGCAGCTGTAAAGCCTGGTTCTCCAACAGCAAAGCTGATTGCGTCAGGAATTTTTTCTGCTTTATCGAACATAACACGGATTGGTGAAGCTTGCATGTTGACAACAGATTGACATAAAGGTTTCATTTTTTGGCCCCTTTCTTAGAGGAATTTTTTGCATATTTTCATTATTCATATTGCCTCTAAAACAACGATTTGTCAAGCTGTATGTCGGTTTTTGCGGGTATAAAAAAAGCTCAATTGTCCATCCTTAGGAACAAGGAGGAATGGCCATGTATAACAAAGTTGAGATATGCGGCGTTAATACCAGCAAACTGCCTATATTAAATCCTGTGCAGAAAAAATTGCTCTTTGAACGAATTAAGCAAGGAGACGAGGAGGCCCGTCGACAATACATTTATGGCAATTTACGTCTGGTATTAAGTGTAATCCAGAGATTTTCCAACCGTGGCGAGTATATGGATGATTTATTCCAAGTGGGTTGCATTGGTTTGATTAAGGCGATTGATAATTTTGACGTGACACAAAATGTCCAGTTTTCTACTTATGCTGTGCCAATGATTATAGGGGAGGTACGGCGGTATTTGAGGGACAATAATGCAATCCGTGTCAGTCGTTCCTTAAGAGATACGGCATATAAAGCGTTACAGGTAAGAGAAAAACTTACTTCCGAAAAGGGGGAAGAGCCTCGTGTTGAAGATATTGCGAAGGAATTAGGCATTCCTAAAGAAGATGTAGTGATGGCAATGGATGCTATTCAGGATCCGGTAAGCCTTTTTGAACCAGTGTATCATGATGGTACAGATGCATTGTTTGTAATGGATCAAGTAAAAGATGAGAAGGATACAGATGCAGCGTGGTTAGAAAATATTGCGATTCGTGAGGCTATGAGGAGGCTGACACCAAGAGAAAAACATATTTTGGAATTAAGATTTTTCCAGGGACGCACACAAATGGAAGTTTCAGAAGAGATTGGAATTAGTCAGGCACAGGTTTCTAGGTTGGAAAAAAGTGCTTTAGGACATATGAGAAAACATATGTAAGTTTTCTAAGCTATTGTAATTTCAAACTATAAAATGATAGAATGAAAATTAAGAATTCTGTTTGTATTTCAGGGAAATGCATCTATAAAATAAAGTTTTCTTTATAAAAAGGATGCACTCCCTGAATTTTTTTGTCTTGGAATTTTTTAAGAATTCAAGAATACAGGTAGGACTTAAGTATAATTTTAAATGTGCCGGCATAAGTTTGTCCAAGAGGAGGTAAGGACAATGGGATATAACAAAAGAAGCCGGCATAAGTTTGACAAAGGGAATACAAGGTGGGATAAAGTCTGGATTGCTATTTTTCTGTTGTTTTTTGTGTCCGTTATGGCAGGCGCAGTTTTTGGAAACCAGATTACGGTTCCTCAAGAACAAAGTTTTGTGGAAAATACATCGTATCTGTGGATAGTTTTAAAATATGAAAAATATTTTCTACTGTTATTCACAGGCTTTTTTCTACCATTAGGTTGGATATTTTCAATTTTTGCTATTTTGCTTCAAGGTATTGTTACAGGCCTTAGCGGTACAGCAGTTTTTCATACCGTTGATGGAGAACTATTTTGGAGTATGTTTTTCATATACTTTATTACGCATCTTATTTTTCTGCCACCATTTTTAGCAGCTGGAAAATTTACGTTATCTCGTTGTCTTCAGAAAACAAAATTGCCTTTATCAAGGCAGGAATTACAGACCCAACGTCAGGAAATATTTATATTACTTGCGGTTTCCGTGATACTGTCTATGATTGTCGCAGAAATTGAGAAATGTATTGTATTAGCTATACTATAATGATAATAGTTTTCCAATTTATATCGACATCAATTAAAAATAACTCTATAATAAAAATATCTATATTTATATGTTGTTTCATTTGGGAATTGTCCGTAGTACATCGTGCAAAGGAGAATATATATGGATCACCAAATTGAGAGATTTTTAGAGTATCTTTCGACAGAAAAGGACGCAGCAGAAAATACCCTGTCCTCTTATCGGAGGGATTTGATGCAGTTTTGCGCATTTTTGCAAAATGGTGGAGTTACTGCGTGGGAGAATGTAACAAAAACACATGTTTTGACTTATATTTATGAATTGAAAAAGCTAGGACGTGCAGGTACGACGATTTCACGAAATATGGCTAGTCTTAGAGTGTTTTTTCAATATCTTCAAAATCATGGTGTCGTTTGCATAAATCCGACTGCAGAGATCGTATTTCCTAAAATAGAAAAAAAGGCTCCAGAGATATTGACAATGCAGGAAGTAGAGGAACTTTTGCTTTCTCCTTCTGGAAAGGATCCTAAGGCAAAACGAGATAAGGCGTTGTTAGAATTATTGTATGCTACAGGAATGAGGGTGACAGAAGTTGTCAGTCTAAAAATGTCAGATTTGAATTTAGATCTTGGAAGTGTAAAGTGTAGTACACGAGAACATACGAGAGTGATTCCATTAGGGTCCCAAGCAATCCAGGCACTGCGTGACTATATTGAGGAAGGCAGAACTAGTATGGTACGACAAGGTGGAGAGCCATGGCTGTTTGTAAACTATTGTGGACAAAAGATGTCTCGACAGGGAATCTGGAAGATCATAAAGTATTATGCGGAAAAAACAGGAATTACTATTAACATAACACCTAATGTGTTGCGGCATTCTTTTGCAACGCATCTATTAGAAAATGGTGCCGATATACAGGTAGTGCAGGAATTTTTGGGGCATGCAGATGTTTCTGCGACACTGGTTTATCAAAAGATAAAAAGGAATCGATTGAGAGATGTATACCTTAGTACGCATCCGAGAGCTTAATTTTACAAAAGATACGGACTGATTTCGGTCCGTATTTTCTTTTTATCAAAAAATAAAAAACAAGGGGGATGAATCCATGCATTTAGGTCAATTAAAGGCAGGGCATAAAGGTGTTATTTGTCAAGTTTTTGGAAAGGGAGAACTGCGACGTAGGCTTTTGGATATGGGACTTACGCCTGGAACGATGGTGGAAGTACGAAAGAGAGCTCCAATAGGTGATCCAATAGAGATTTTTGTCCGTAACTATTGCCTGACCATTCGTTTAACAGAAGCAAGAAATATTGTCATTCAAGAGAGATAGGGGGACAAATCGTGCTTTATGCCCTAGTAGGAAATCAAAACTGTGGAAAAACAACATTGTTTAACCGTTTGACAGGAAGTAATCAACATGTAGGAAATTTTCCGGGGGTTACAGTAGAAAAGAAAGAGGGCGTAATTACAGGCTATAATGAAGATACACTGGTGGATTTGCCTGGAATTTATTCCCTATCGCCATATACGGCAGAAGAAATTGTAACAAGAGATTTTATTTTAAACCAAAAGCCTGACTTATTGATCAATATAGTAGACGCAACAGCAATAGAGCGGAGCCTATATCTTACAATGCAGTTGTCCTATTTAAACAGACCTATGGTGATTGCACTGAATATGATGGACGAGTTAAGTGAAAGCGGAGGGGAGGTGGACTGTCAAAAACTTTCGCAACAACTGGGGATTGTCGTCGTTCCAATTTCTGCTCTCAAAGGAGAAGGAATTAAGGAGTTGTTGGACATAGCCCAAAGACAAGCAAAGGTCCAACAGGTTCATTGTAACCCCTTTTTGTATTCTGATGTACAGAAAGTATGGAAGAAAATCAGTCAGACAGTGCGCTCTGAGGCAGATGCTATTGGATGGCCGGCAGAATTTGCAGCATTGAAACTTTTGGAGGGGGATAAAATGGATGCGCTTCAACTAAATCCTCAAAAGAGGCAGATTCTTAAAGGAGAAATACAAGGGCTGGAATCTACTTATGGTATGGATCAAGAAGCGTTAATGGCGGATATGCGGTATCGTCAGATAGAGGACATTTGTAGGGAAACTGTTATACATCCAGAGAAAACAAAAAAACAGATGAGGAGTGATGCAATTGACCGTCTGTTGACCCATCCAGTGATAGGAATTCCAATATTCTTTTGTTTTCTAAGTCTGATTTTTTATATAACTTTTGGCTCGGCGGGAATGACAATGAAGAATTTTCTAGTCTAGCCAATGTTCGTTCAGCTATGAATGATATGGAAAGTGTGGAAGAGTTCGATCCAGAATATCGAGATATTTCAGCTTCCTTATCTGAGTCTTATTATGTTTTAGAAGATATTAGCAAGCGTTTAGAAGGGATTATTGATGATTTAGACTTTGATGGCAATCGACTCATGCAGGTTGAAAGCCGCTTGGACCTTCTTCATACAATCACACGTAAATATGGTGGTAGTGTAGATGATGTTTTGATTTATTTTGCTAAAATAACAGATGAGTACAATCACTTGACAGGAAA
>JAGZLR010000089.1 GCA_018364635.1 Clostridiales bacterium
TCACAAAAATCACAAAAAAAGAGCAGGGTACATTTTTCTATATACCTTGCTCTATAAGAGAATACATTTTTAATATCTTAACTTAATGACATTGGGATTGCTACCGTGTCCGAAGATATTTTTGAAAATACAAATAATGAGATGGTATATGAGATTACAAAAGCACTAGTTACAGAATTTGAGAAGACGGCATGTGTGATATTTGATAATAAAGAAGATTTAGAAAGGGAATTGTTTGTACATATTAATTCCTCGCTATATCGATATCAGTATGGAATACAGAGTCTGGATATGCTAAATAGAGATATTATTCGAGAATATCCAGACTTGTTTGAAATTACGAAAATTGTTAGCAAATATCTGGAAAACCAGATTGGTCTTCCGATTCCGGATACAGAAGTGGCTTACCTGGCACTTCATTTTGGAGCACATCTTCCGATATCAAATAATAAAAGCGATAAAATTCGAGTGCTGATTGTTTGTGCAAATGGAATATCAACAGGAAATATGTTAAAAAGAGAGATTATGAAAATGTTCCCGAAAGCAGAAGTGGTGGGAGTGGAAGCTTCATCAAAGATTAAAAATGTGCAGGCAGTGTGCGAGTTGATTGTTACTACGGTAGCTTTTAAAAGTGTTGTTCCAGTTGTACAGGTCCATCCTATTCTGACAGGGAGAGATAAAGAAGTTCTGGCAAGACATTTGAAAAAGGAAGAATTTATGGGAAAAGTCAAGGTGGATGACCTTATGAATATTATTGAGCCATACATTAAAGGAAAAGTGTATGATGAAATTCGAGAGAGTATAGAAGAATATTTGTTTAATTGTAAAAAGGGGATGGAAACAGAAATTAGAGAAAATTATCAAGATTTGAAGAGCGTGGTGGACGACTTGCGAGTGGATATTCACGACGGAAAATATATGTGGACACAGGCATTATGGGAAACAGCAGATTATTTGATACAGAATAAAAGTATTGAATCTGCGTATATAAATAGTATCATTTCTCAGATTCGGTATTATGGTTCTTATATGTTTATTATGCCGAGAGTAATTTTAGCACATTCAAAACCAGAGATGGGAGTGAATCAACTGGACTGTTCTATTCACTTTTTTAGGGAACCTGTGCGATTTTCAGATAAAGATTTGGCAAATGTTGTAATTGTATTGGCTGCAATTGATCAGGAAAGTCACCTGAAATTATTACGAGATATTATTACAATTTTTGGAGAGGACAGTGTTGTAGATGAATTTTTAACTTGCAGCACGAAAACGGAGATACTAGATAAATTTCAAGAAGTTCTAAGAGCTGCAAAAAAGATACAAATAGAATAAATATCAAAAATAGATCGACTGTATGAGTACGATCTATTTTTTTGCAAAAAGAATTGCAAAAAATTGTACACCTATATATCTAGATGCAAAACAATTTGCAATTTATTGGACTTCTATCTGATAAATTGACTTGATATAATACAAACAACAAAACAAGAAAGGGGAGACACAAATGATATCAGAGATGTTGAAATTAGAGAATATCCAGATTATTGAAAGTGCCAAGGATTGGAAAGAAGCAATTCACCTGAGTCTTGAACCACTAGTTAATGGAGGGTATGTTACTGAAAACTATGAAGCAGCAATTATCAAATGTACAGAAGAGTACGGACCATATTATGTATTGGCAGATGATATTGCGTTGATTCATGGAAGGCCAGAAGACGGAGTGCTGGAAAAACAGTTATCCATTACAGTTGTGCGACAACCGATACAGTTTATGAATGATGGTCAAAATGTTCGTGTACTAATTGCACTAGGGGCTAGTGATGCTAATTCTCATATTGATGTAATGAAAGTTTTATCCTTGTTACTGATGGATGAAAGCAAGATTAAAGAACTTGCGGAAGCAACGAGTGAGCAACAAATATATGAAATGTTGACAAAAGCAGAAAGTAATTTGTAGAGAATGAACGGAGGAAAAGAAAATGCTTAAAATATTTGCAGTATGTGGAAATGGGTTAGGAAGTAGTTTTGCATGCCAGATGGCAACAGAAGGAGTTTTAAAAGAGCTAGGTGTAGAGGCTAAGATGGATCACATTGATATCTCAAGTGTAGCGGGACAGAATGCGGACTTGATTATTTCAGGAAAAAATTTTGAAAAACAATTTGAGCGTATTACTTTAAAATGTCCGGCAATTTTTCTTGAGAGATTGGTAGATAAAAATGAAATCAGAGAAAAACTTATTCCAGTGTTAAAAGAAATAAATGCTATTGAATAGTAGGAGGGAGGAAAAAATATGGCAATATTAAATTTCATTATTGAAAATATCTTGACACAGGCTGCGATTATTATCGGATTAATCGCTTTGTTAGGACTTGCATTGCAGAAAAAACCGGTTGGAACAGTTATTTCAGGAACCATGAAAACAATTCTTGGATTTTTGATTTTGTCGGCAGGATCCAGTGTCATGCAGGAGTCACTGTCATACTTCGGTGATGTGTTTAACAAAGGATTTGGCTTAAACGGTCTTAAGAGTGTAGTTGCATCTATTGAAGCAATCAATGGACAGGCGATGGGAAATCTTGGGCTTGGTGGAGAAATCGCTATTTCATTAGCAGGAATTTTTATTGTAAATATTATTCTTGCAAGATTTACTCCTTTTAAATACATTTTCCTTACTGGACAAGCACTGCTTTGGGAATCAACGATTTGTGTTGTATTTGCTTGGGCATTGGGACTAAAAGGAATTCCTCTGATTTTGGTATCTAGTGTTGTAGGTGGTGCATTTGCAACTTTGATGCCGGCAATGGCGCAGCCGATTCTTAGAAAAATAACTGGCGGTGATGATATTGCACTTGGGCATTTCTGCACATTTGGATATATATTTGCAGCTCTGGTATCTAAATTGGTCGGTGACAAGTCGAAATCTTGCGAAGAATTAAAACTTCCAAAAAGTGTAGAATTTCTTCAGGATACATACTTATCTGTTATGGTTGTAATGATACCTTTCTATTTAATTGTTGCAGCTATTGCAGGACCTAAAGCAAGTGCAGAGTTTTGTGGAGATACGAACTATATGGTATTTGCATTTTTACAGGCAATGCAGTTCGTTGTAGGGTTATATATTTTACTTTCAGGTGTTCGACTCTTATTGGCAGAAATTGTTCCAGCATTTCAGGGAATTTCTCAGAAATTGGTTCCAAATGCAAAACCAGCATTAGATTGTCCTGTATTGTTTCCATATGCACCAAACTCAGTCATCATGGGATTCGTATTTACTACTATTGGTTCAATGATAGGTATGCTGATAACAAGTATTCCGTCACTTGGACTTCCTATGGTAATTCCAGGAGTTATGAGTAACTTTTTTGCTGGTGGAACAGCTGGTATTTTTGCAAACCAAACGGGAGGACGCAGAGGCGTTATCATCGGATGTATCGCACACGGTATTTTCATTATTATTCTTCCGGCACTGCTTTGTCCAATGCTTGCAGAAATCGGTTTCCAGAATATCACATGTACAGATGTGGATACAGTAGTGACCGGATTTGTATTTATGGCTGTTAAAGCGATTGCAGGAATCTTCTAAATCTATAGAAAAGAGGGATTGAGATGTTTTTGTTTGGAAAAAAGAAGGAAAAGAAAGAAAAAAACATTGAAGTAAATATTAAAGTTAACAAAGATGAGCTGATTGCGGAAGCAAGTGAAAAGATACAAGAACTTGAAGGATTATCTGGGGAGCAGAGAGTTCCCTTGTTAAATCAAATAGGAGCTTTGTATTATCAAGCGGAAGAGTTAGAAAGCGCGATCAAATACTATGAAGAAAGCCTGTCTATAAAAAAGGAAATGGGGAAAAGTTACACTGATTTAATGTCGCTTTACAATAAGAAACGTCAGCAGGCAGCAGAAAATAGAAATGATGAGCAGATGAACTACTATATGCAGAAAGTTCAAGAAATGATGCAAATGTCAAAAGATATGCTTCGTGGGAAAATGTAAATATAAAGATTAAATAGAAAGAAGGAAGAAAGATGTATAAGAATTTAATTGAAATGTTTAAAGAAAATGAAGGAAAAGGAGCAATAGGGTCATTTAACTTGCACTGTTTTGAGATGGTTCCGGCAATGATTAAAGCGGCAGAGAAGCTGAATGTTCCAGTTATTCTTCAAACTTCTTTGGGGACAGCTGAATATATTGGATTTGAACCATTGATTGCAGCGGTAAAAGCTATAGCTGAAACTTCCAGCATTAATGTTGCATTACATATGGATCACTGTAAAGATATTGATGCATTAAAACATGCAATTGATTGCGGATATTCTTCAGTTATGTATGATGGTTCAGCTCTTCCGCTGGAAGAAAATATTGCAAACACGAAAATCGTTGTCGAGTATGCACATGCCAAAGGAGTATCTGTAGAAGGAGAAGTCGGTTCTATTGGCGGAGCGGAAGACGGAGTAGTTGTTGACAAAGATGCTGCAATGTACACAAAGCCAGAAGATGCATTACGCTTTGCCTCTGAAACAGGAGTAGACGCGTTGGCAGTTTCTATTGGAACGACACATGGACAGTATAAATCAAAAGCAAAGATTAACTATGAATTGTTAGAAGAATTGAAAGCAAAACTTGGGGATACCGGTTTGGTACTTCATGGGGGAACAGGAGTATCTGACGAAGACATGAGGAGACTTGCAAGAGAAGGGATGAAAAAGATCAATGTAGGAACAGAATTAAATAAATCTTATATTGAGGTGGTAAGCAAGACATTTACTGCAGAAGGGGTAACACCATTGACCTCGCTGAGAACCCTTCTTGGACCTGCAAATGATCGAATTGCGGAAATTGTAACTGAAAAAGCAACTCTATTTAGACTATAGACAAGAAGAAACAGGCTTATGAAAAATATTATTTTTCATAAGCCAAAAACAATATGGGAGAATTATTATGCAAAAATGTATGATATTACTTGCAGGTTATCCGGCAACAGGAAAAAGCTATATGTGTCGCAAAATACAGGAACGATACCCTGGGTTTATTAGTGTTAATCAGGATGAGATAAAAGAACAGAAGTGGGATGAATATGGCTTTGATAATTTGGAAGAAAAAAGCAGACTTGAGCAGAGGGCATGGGAAGAATATTATGCCTCCTTAGAACAAAATATGGAAGAGGAAAATCTTTTGATTTCAGATTATCCATTTAGCGATAAACAAAAAACTAGATTGGAAGAATTGTCAACCCGATATGGATATAGTGTGATTACAATTCGTGCTATAGGAAATATCGATCAGTTGTACGAAGTGTCGCGTATGAGAGATTTGGATCAAAGCAGACATCTTGGTCATATGGTCAGTAAGTATCACAAGGGGGATTCGATGGAAGATCGTTCTAAGGCAGATTGTCTGGTGTCGTATGAAGTATTTAAAGACAGATGTTTGCATAAAGGATATGACACCTTTCAATTAGGAGAGCTGATTCAAGTCGACGCCTCAGATTATAATCAGATTGATTACCAAGCCATTCTCAATCGAATTGGTGAGATTTTTTTAGCACCTCAATCGAAATTACATCAAGATTAAATCAAATCTAAACCGTCCTTCTTTATGATGTAAATAACATCAGAGAAAGGGCGGTGTTTTTATTCACATAGGTAATCGAGACTATATTTAACTCGCAGGAAGGAGGAACAGTAACCAGGAGAGTTATGATTTTATTGTTAAATGATGAAGATTGACGAAAACTTGATTTTTCGTGTACAATTGCTTATAAAGAAAATAATAAATTTGCAATTGTTACTTGCTGGTAACTTAAATGTTAATATGCGTTGCTTGCAGCAACGTGGAATTCCTCATACAATATTTTTAGAAAATAAAAAAGGAGGACATTTATAATGTTAAATGAAAACATTAAAGCAATCAGAAAATCAAAAGGACTTTCACAACAAGAACTTGCTATTAAATTGAATGTGGTACGGCAAACAATATCGAAATGGGAGCAAGGAATGTCGGTTCCTGACTCTGATATGCTGATTTCCATATCAGAGGTTCTAGAAACCCCTGTTAGTATTTTACTTGGAGAAACTGTTGTTGAAACTAAGGTCAGTGATTTAGAAGTAATTTCAGAAAAACTGGAGATTATAAATTTACAACTCGCACAAAAGAAGATTGCAAGACGAAAAATTATTCAAGGATTACTTATTACATTGTGTGCAGTTATCGTAATAATTT
>JAGZLR010000090.1 GCA_018364635.1 Clostridiales bacterium
CATGTATCTACAGCTTCTACAGCCTTGACTGCTGCATCCATCACACCTGTATGTCCAACCATATCAGAATTCGCATAGTTTATGATAATCAAATCATATTCCCGTGCCAAAATTTTCTCTACTAAACAATCTGTCACTTGATACGCACTCATTTCTGGCTGCAAATCATAGGTTGCCACTTTGGGTGACGGAATTAAAATTCTGTCCTCCCCTTTTTCCGGCGTTTCCACACCGCCATTAAAGAAAAACGTAACATGTGCGTACTTTTCTGTCTCGGCAATTCTAAGCTGTTTCAGGCCAAGAGAGGAAATATATTCTCCTAATGTATTATTCAGAGTCTGCGGCTCAAAGGCAATAGACGTATTCGGTATTGTTGCATCATACTGGGTAAAGCAGACAAAAGAAACATCTTTAACCACTTTTTTCCGAGAAAAACCATCAAACTCTGGATCGCAGATGGCCCTAGTAATCTCTCTTGCCCGATCTGGTCTGAAATTAAAGAAAATGACAGAATCACCGTCGTCTATGGAACCAATATTTTTACCACCCTCATCAATCATAACACAAGGCACGATAAACTCATCTGTAATTTTCTTTTCATAGCTTGCGGCAACATAATCACCACAATCCTTTGCAGTCTCTCCTTTTCCTAAAACCATAACATCATAAGCTTTCTCTACCCGATCCCAGCGTTTATCTCTGTCCATAGCATAATATCTGCCCATAACAGATGCAATTTTACCTACGCCTACCGCACTCATCTTCTCCTGAAGACTATGAATATACTCAATTCCAGAGGTAGGAGAAACATCCCTGCCATCCAAAAAACAGTGTACAAACACTTTTTCAACACCTTTTCTTTTGGCAAGTTCTAATAAAGCATACAGGTGTTTTTTATGACTGTGAACACCGCCGTCAGATAGTAACCCTATAATATGGAGTTTTTTTCCATGTTCAACGCAGTGGTCCATCGCTGAGCAAAGAACTGCATTTTCAAAAAAATCACCGTCGTCAATCGCTTTAGAAATCCTTGTTAACTCCTGATATACAATCCGGCCTGCTCCCATATTTAAATGGCCCACTTCACTATTGCCCATTTGGCCTTCTGGCAGTCCCACTGCCATACCGCTGGCATACCCTTTGACAAAAGGATATTTTTCCTTCAAATAATCGATATTAGGAGTTTTGGCAGCTGCTATGGCATTTCCTTCTTTTCTCTCATTGATGCCAAAACCGTCAAGTATCATTAAAACTGTCGTTTTTCTATCCATAGTATTCGTCTCCGTCCCAAAATCATACATTAATCTTTCAAAATTAGTACTTTACAATTTCTTCGAACTCAGCCTTTAAGCTTGCGCCGCCAACCAAGCCTCCATCAATATCTGGCATAGCAAAAAGCTCTGCTGCATTTTTGCCGTTGACGCTACCGCCATATTGAATCCGTATTTTTTGTGCTGTCTCTTCTCCTAAAATTTCTTTCACTGCCTGTCTTACTGCTGCACAAACCTCCTGTGCCTGTTCACTCGTCGCAGTTTTTCCAGTGCCTATCGCCCAAATCGGTTCATAGGCCAAAACGACCTTTTCTGCATCTTTTTTGTCTATGCCCCACAGCGCTAGTTTCACCTGTGTTTTAATAAAATCAATGGTAATCATCTTTTCCCGCTGCTCCAACGTCTCGCCCACACAGATAATCGGAATCAGGTTATGTTCTAACGCTTTTTTTACCTTTTTATTAACAGTCTCATCTGTCTCTCCAAAATATCCTCTTCGCTCGGAATGTCCAATAATAACATAGTTACATCCAGCATCTACCAACATTGCCGGAGAAATCTCACCAGTAAACGCTCCTTTTTCTTCATAATACATATTTTCTGCACCGACAGAAATATATGTACCCTTGAGAACTTCTGCCACAGGAACAATATCAATCGCAGGCACACAAAAAACGACGTCTACCTCATTTGTGTTCACTTTCTCCTTCAACATTTCCGCTAGTGCCACTGCTTCGGAAGGTGTCATATTCATTTTCCAGTTACCTGCAATAATCTTTTTTCTCATCTTCGATCCACCTCATTCAATTTTTATGATTTTATAAGGCGCAGACGAAGCCTGCGCCCATGATCATTTATCATTAACCGCCGCAACACCAGGCAGTTCCTTTCCTTCTAAAAACTCCAAAGATGCCCCGCCGCCTGTAGAAATATGGGTCATCTTATCCCCAAATCCTAACTGATTGACCGCAGCAGCACTATCTCCACCGCCAATAATTGTCGTTGCGTCAGCTTCAGCCAGAGCCTGAGCTACAGCAAATGTTCCCTTGGCAAGAATTGGATTTTCAAATACTCCCATCGGTCCATTCCAAACAACAGTCTTTGCATTTTTGATCTCTTGTGCATAGAAAGCAGCTGTTTTTGTCCCGATATCTAGTCCCATTCGATCTGCTGGTATTTCATTTGAAGGTACAATCGAAACCTCAATTTCTGCATCGATTGGGTTTGGAAAATCTGAAGTGATTGTTGTATCAATTGGAAGAAGCATTTTTTTGCCTAATTTTTCTGCCTTATCCATCATTTCTTTACAGTAGGATATTTTTTCTTCATCCACCAGGGAAGTTCCGATTTCATACCCCTTCGCTTTTAAAAAGGTATACGCCATTCCCCCGCCAATAATTAGTGTATCGCATTTTTCTAATAAATTGGAAATGACATTTAACTTATCAGCAACCTTTGCACCGCCTAAAATCGCTACAAATGGACGGTTTGGATGATTGACCGCATTGCCCAAAAATTCAATTTCTTTTTGCATCAAATATCCGACAGCTGACTCTTTTACATACGCTGTAACTCCTACTGTAGAGCAGTGCGCGCGATGGCTTGTGCCAAAAGCGTCATTGACATAGACATCTGCCAAGGAAGCCAATTCTTTACTAAAAGCTTCTTCATTTTTTGTCTCCTCTTTCCGAAAGCGTGTGTTTTCAAGTAAAACAACATCCCCATCCTTCATCGCTTCCACTGCCTTTTTTGCGTTTTCCCCTACAACGCAATCATCTTTTGCAAACACAACCTTTTTTTCCAAGTATTTGGATAGACGCTCAGCCACAGGCGAAAGCGAAAGCTCCGGTTTTACTTCACCCTTTGGTTTTCCCATATGAGAACAGAGAATGACCCTTCCCCCATCAGCGATTAACTTTTTAATGGTAGGTAATGCAGCGACAATTCTGTTTTCATCTGTAATCTTCCCATCTTTCATAGGCACGTTAAAATCACATCGTACCAAAACCTTTTTTCCTTTTACCTGAATATCGTCTACCGTTTTTTTATTCAGCATACCTTTTCCCTCCATCTGACCTTTTTTCATTTGAAGATCGTTTCTATACGTTCTCTCATAGTTATGATTATACCATAGATTGGTATTTTATTTCACCATTTATTTTGTAAATTTAAACTCTAAAAAACACGTATTATAATATTACCACCTGAAAATACTCTATAAAATTCCTAGGAAATAAAAATTGTTAAAAATAAACTGATCTGAGAAGTTATTTTTCCTATAGAAAGTCGTATAAATCATAGCCTTATTTATAACTATCATTGAATTTGTGTAATTATCCAAAAAATTTGATAAGAATTTAAAATTATTATTTATAATTTCTATTGCTTGTTACATAAGATTTCTATAAGGAAAAATAAAAAATTGCCAAACCATTTTTTTATGTTATACTTATTTTAGTTGTTTTCGAGTGTTTTCTGGGGGAAAAGGAGAAGAATATCTTATGTTGTACGCGGATTATCACCTGCATTCAAATTTTTCGGCTGATTGTCAAACAGCTATGATTGATATGATTGAGCAAGCCATTCAGCTGGGGATGAAAGAAATCGCTTTTACGGACCATATTGATTTAAAATATCCATATAAAAATCTCACTTATTACTATGAGTATAAAGATTACCGTAATATGATTGAAGAGTGCCGTGATATCTACCGTAATAAAATTCGTTTTATTCTTGGTGTAGAGCTTGGTCTACAAACACAGGATGCGGATGCAATCAATGCGCTGATAGAAGAAAATGAATATGATTTTATCATTGGTTCTTCCCATCGCGTCAATGGCGTTTCTATTTCCAAACCGGATTTTTTTGAAGGAAAATCTTGTCACGCCGCCTATCAGGAATACTTTGAATATGTTTTAAAATGCATTGAGACATTTGATTGTTTTAATGTCTATGGTCATTTAGATTATATATCCAGATATGGGACAGAACCGTTGCAATACGAGGAATATGTGGATATCATTGATGAAATACTAAAAAAATTGATTGAAAAAAAGAAAGGGCTCGAAATCAATACTTCGGGCTATCGTTATGGCATCAATGCTACCCATCCATCCATTCCAATTTTAAATCGCTATCAGCAGCTAGGCGGAGAAATTGTTACCATTGGGTCAGATGCTCATCACCCAAAAGATATTGGTGCCGGTTTTGATCAGGCTGTGTCAGCGCTTTACGAAGCTGGATTTCAAAAATTCACTGTATATCGAAAACAAAAGCCTGACTTTATTGACCTTGCTTGTCTAAAAGAAACATGTAACAGTCGTAGATAACAAAAAACCTCTCTTTCTTTAAGAGAGGTTTTTTGCTTTATTTTCCTTCTTCATGATAGACAGGCTGATCTTTATCCATATGTCCATACATTGTTAGACTATAGATTCCAGCCAGACCCACGAGGGCAAATACCAGTCTGCTAATCCAGTGCAGCGAACCAGGGAATATTGTGCTGACAAGATCAAATTGAAAGAATCCAACTAGACCCCAGTTAATCGCACCGATAATGACCAGCGAAAGAGCTATCCAATCTAATATTTTCATTTATGGAACCTCCCTTCCTGCCGGTTTAGAACCGGTATTTGAAGTATCCGCTTTTTTCGTCTTTTTTATTCTTTATTTTTACTGAAAATTCTTAACTTTTTGGACAATTTGATCTAAATTGCCACGACCAACAATAGAAAAGCTTCGTTTCTCTGGATTAAAATACTGGACTAACGATTCATGGACATCCTCTTCCGTGACAGAATAAATCTTATCAAGCATCTCTTCCTGAGACGGAATTCGTCCGCGCAAAATCATAGAAGTACCATTTGATAACATTCTTCCATTTGTATTTTCCAATCCCATAATAAAATTACTTGCAATCTGCTCTTTTGTTTTATCAATGAGCGCTTTTTCTAACTTCTCATTTCGTATAGCCTCTAACTCTTGGAAAATCAACTGTATTACTTCTTCTGTTTGCGCTGCATTCATACCCGCATAGATGGAAGCTAGCCCTGTATCAGAATAAGCTGTTATATAACTATAAATAGAATAAACCAAACCTTTGTCTTCTCTAATATTTTGAAACAGCCTAGAACTCATACCACCACCAAAAATTGTATTCGCTACTGTCAAAGCATATTTATGAGGGTGGTCCCGCGGAATTGTCGGAAAAGTAAGACAAATATGGATTTGTTCAATATCCTTCTTGCGGTGGATGAACGCTGGCTGATACCAATTCAAATGGTCCTCTTTCTCATAGACAGCAGAAGCCTTCCAGAAAGCAAATGTTTTTTCCAGCTTTTCCATCATTTCTTTTTCCTTAAAATTACCTGATACAGAAATTATGGTATTCTGGGGTTGATAATTTTTTTTGTAGTAAGCGAACATACTATCTTGATCTATATTTTTTAACGTCTCTTTTGTGCCTAAAATAGGCATAGACAAACTTCCATTGCCCCAAATAGCACTTTGTAGACTTTCATGCACCAAATCCTCTGGATCATCCTCATACATATTAATTTCTTCCTGTATAACATTGGCTTCCTTTTGGATTTCTTCCTGGTCAAAAGACGAGTTCAAATACATATCGCTTAACACATCCAATGCGCGATCAAAGTGTCTGTCTAATACTCTTGTATGATAACAAGTGTACTCTTTTGTCGTAAATGCATTGATCTGACCACCTACTGCATCCATCTCTTCTGCGATATCCTTCGCACTTCTGTTTTTTGTCCCTTTAAACATCATGTGCTCAATAAAATGAGACATACCATTATTTTTGAAACATTCATTTCTCGTTCCACATCCAACAAAGATACCAAAAGCAATGCTTCTCACATATTCAATTTCATCTAACACAACAAAAATTCCATT
>JAGZLR010000091.1 GCA_018364635.1 Clostridiales bacterium
AAAAAGACGACCGTTCATAACTACCCAGTTTTCACTAATAAGGACAGGGAAATATTTTCGTAATATATTGTGCTCAAACAATACTTTTTCAAAACATTCTCCTTGCATGGATTCCTTTAATTCTTCTTTTGTTTTGATATGGTTTAATACAGGTACGCAGTGATAAGGTAATCGAATATATCGCCATATCTTTCTGGCTGTAAAAATAGTGATGAACCAAAATAAAGCTGTGAGGAATATAAATATACCACGAGGATCGTTAATAGTCATAAAGACTCCTCTTACAGCATAAAATAGGCAAGCAAGCCAAATTACTCCCAGTAAAATTTTCTTTAATGGATAAAAACGCAGCCATTCTATCTTTGTTAGAAAATTTAATTGTGAAGTTTGTAAATTTTCTTTAGCTTTACTGCTTTCATCCGCAATTTGCTTTGTAAGTTTCTTCCTAACATATTTAGGTGAATTAAATATCACAAATAATAATACAACAAAAATAATACCATACATCATTTTCAGCCCCTTTTATCCGAACAACTTCAATTCTATTTTTTGTATTGTAGCAATTCTCTAATACCATTACAACAAAATTTTTCTCTTTTTTATAACATTTTTCTGTCAGCCGTATATACAAAAAGGAATATTCTGATTTTCTAATCGGTCAGAACATCCCTTTTTTCATCAAGCTCTATTATTTTTTCTGTCTATGCTTTCTAAAATAAGCAAGCACTGCAATCAGTAATAATGCTCCTGCTGCAAGTAAAACATACGCCATGACAGGCGTTGTATCACCCGTTTTTACCAGTTTATTAGGTTTGGACGGATCAGACGGGGCGGAAGCTCCTGGCTTCTTTCCCTGATAGGAATTAAGAAATTCCAGATCTCCACACTTTTTTCCATCTCCCTTTTCTGCCACTACCTGAGGAATCAATTCCCCATTTTCCCCGTTTTTCACATAAACCGTAATGTCATAACAGCTTTTATCGTATTGATATCCTTTCTTCTCTGCAGTTGTCTGATCCAACTGATAGTGGTAAACACCTGCGTGCAAATATTGTAAATCAATCGTTGTTTCTGTCTGCTCACCGTTCAATGAAAAAGAATAGATGCCATCTTTTGTACCTTCCGGCATCGGTGTTTCTTCATCCGTGGTGCAAAACTCATACGTTCCTGTAAAGTCCATTTCCTTTGCAGGATTTTTTACTACAAAACTTTGTTTTACCGTCAATGGCACTTCCGCCATATCTGACGCTGCAAAAACCTGGTTTACAGGAAAACTTAGAAAACTAAATAACAGAGCTGCCAAAGCAAATATCCGTTTACTCTTTTTCATATTGAAGTTCTCCCTGTTTATTTTTACTGTCTTTCATAATTCTTCCAATGAGAAGATGTCTGCCATTGGTGCTGTCAGAAGTACAGGTTGATAAAGTTACAAACTTTTCTTCTGTTCCAAATGGCAGTTCCACATAATTGACTGCATGTTCTTTTATATAATTCAAATAATCGGGCATAGTTTCATGTTCTAGTAAAACATTGTAAAGTACCGTATCATATGCGTCTGCATGGAGAAATGCAAAAAATTCTATGTCATGCCATGTATTTTCATAATACAGCAAACCTTTTAAATGTTTCTCAAAATAAGACTTTTCTCTGTAAGATTCCAATTCTCCAAACATGGCGTCTTTTTCCATATGATGTCCGTAAATGATATTATTAAGATTTGAAAAATCTTTCTGATTTCGGCAATCAAGGAAAAGACTTCCTGCCAGAGAAAATTCTCCCATCACATCTATATTCACATATTTTGAATTATCTTCAGCCTGTACAAGCGGATAATTGATATGGGTACCCTCCACCGTCAGCCAGCCAAATACTTCCGGATTCTTTTTTTGAAGTTCTGCAAAAGACACATCACTATCTCCGGCCGGCCGGTACGTTTCATAAAGTGAAGCGTCTGCCTGCCCATGAATCTGCTGCGAATCCCACAAAACATAAATGCCATAACAAAGGATTGGCAAAAAGCACAATATAATCAGCAGATTTACCACCTTATCCGCTATTTTAATCATCTTCTTTACATGTAACATGATTATTTAGAAGTTCTGCGTTTTTTCAAAAAAGCAAGTGTGCCAAACGCAAGAACAGCAATACCAATCAAAAGAATAAACGGAAGATTATTCATAATAATACCTGTTACCGGTACGTCATTGTATGTATTGACAAACATTACTTTATTATCATTTTCACCAATAAAGTGTTCCTTTGATGATAATGATTCTTCGTCTTTTCCAATATACCACTGTCCCCTGACACCATTATCTAACACTTGAACCTTAGGGGTATATCCATCTTTTTCCGCCGCTTTTTCAGTTACTACATATTTTGTTCCTGCCGGAAGATTGTCAAAAACTAATTTTTGTCCGTCTTTTAAAGAAAATGTTGCAGGGGTTCCTACTGTTACTGTTACAGGAGACACACCTTGTACCGCTGCCCCATTTTTGTCTTTGATTGTACCTGTATAAGTTGGTGCATCTTGCGTCTCTGTCGGAGATTTTGTGAACGTAAGTTCAAATTCAAAAGCCTTTGTCTTGTCGGCAAGTTTTCCTTCCGTATTTTTCATAATCTCTAATGAAGCATTTTTTCTGTATGTATTTGTAAATACAATTTCCCCTACTTTATTATTCTTATCCCCTGTCTCTGTCCCTTTTTCTGCTGTGATTGTTTTTATATACAGATTTCCTCGATCTGTATTAGCTACCTGCACTCTTAAATAATAACTCTCCTGAGAATATGTAATACCGGTTAAATCTCCTGCTGTCTCTGTTACACGATAAGCAAATTCACCTGCATGTGGGAATGTACCAAACTGAATTTCAGAATTCTTACTAACTATATATTTTCCATCTGCACCTACGGTTCCCTTTTCATCTGTCGTAGCATATTGAATCGGCTGAATCGTTGCTTCAGGTGCGTCTGCTGTTACTTTTGTCACACTAAAACTAAAAGTTGCATTCGGTACGTCAAGCCCTTCTGCCATCTCCAGGTTTTTCTTAATTGGCGCTTTAGCTCCCTGATCCACATTGGATTGTCCAACAGTCGGCGTTCCATTCCCTGCTGCGAATGCTGTCGTACTCATTCCCATTATCATAGTTCCTGCTAACAATAATACACCTAATCTTTTTTTATTGATCATCTTTTTTCCTCTTTTCTTTCATTTACTTTTATAACTTCTGCAAAAAGCAGCGGTATTTAAAATCCTCTGTGCCGAAGCAGGGTAATAACCGTTCCCTTGATTTTTTCTTTTTTTACAGCCCCGTAAATCCGGCTGTCTTTGGCTTCGGAACGGTTATCCCCCAATACAAAATATTCATTTTCTTCCAAAGTGATTGGAAAAGAAATCCCTTCTGTATAAGGCAGCGTTTCTGTATAAATTCCTGTTTCCTGTTGTAAATACCCATTGATTTTTAATCCATCAGCGGTGATTTCCACACTGTCGCCAGGTTTTGCTATAATTCTGCGGATCTGTGTTTCCCCGTCTTTTTCAATGATCACCGTATCAGATGGCTGAAATTCCTTTTGCAACCGGTAATAAATTGCAAGATCGCCATCTTTAAATGCGGGAGACATCATGTTATCACTGCACCGGTAAATCCCGAATACAAAGAATATCATCACCGCAATCAATACAAGAAAAATCAATAGTTTCAACACCAAAAACAGAATATCTTCTTTTAGTGATGCACTCTTTTTCTGTTCTGTCATTTCTTCCATCCTCTACGCCTACGGAACAGACCGAAGCCGAATAGAGCACAAAGTCCACCAATGGCAATCGCAACACCGAAGCCAGCACTATGGTCTGTGTGACTTGTGATTCCGGTAGGTGGAACGTACTCCTTGTTATTCACCACATCAATGGAACCATCTGTGTTTAACTGTCCTGTTGCCGGCTGCGCCTTCCCATTATATGTCACTGTATAAGGATCCTTTGCTTCTGTCGTTTCTGTTACGGTATAAGTGCTTTCATACGGAAGATCTTTAATGGTGATTTTCTGTCCATGAGAAAGCGAAATTTTTGCTTCTCCATTAGTAAACTTAATCTGTCCATCTGCTGGTTTTTCTAATCCGGAACCTTCTGACACACTTCCTATGTAATTAAATGTTTTCGTTACAGGATATCCCTTTTTATTTTTTAACTTAATGACAAACTCAAACTGTTTCGTTTTGTCCCCCATTTCACCAGTAACAGTTTTACTTAAAGTTAAATCTGGGAGTTTAGTATTAGTAAATGTAACAAGAATATCATCGGCAACGGGAACTGATCCGCTTGTGTTTGTCTCTCCAATCCGATATCCCAGTGTACTTTGTTCCTTTACCACATAATATGCTCCTGCCGGAAGATTTATTGCCTTCTTAGTTTCCCCATCTTTCAAAGTAAATTGAGCAACTCCATTGTGAAATTCCAAATCTCCATACAGACCATTAAAATTATTATGGTAAACCAGTTTTAGTTCAAAATTAAATTCCGTTTGACTGTCTGTTTCACCAATAACCTTTTTTGTAATTGCTATATTACCTACATTAGTTGACTCCATCGCTTTAGAAATATACAATGTTTCATTCTCGATTACAGCACCTATCATATGTTGAAATTTTTTTCCTTCAAATTCAATATCTGGCGTTGGTGAATATTGTTTAAATTCTTTAAGCCACACAAATTCTGCTCTAATCCCAAAAGTTTCACCAAGTGTTGGCTGATGGTCACTGACAAGCTCATATTCTTCATTTCCATATACATAATTCAAATTATCACACTGTGCAGTAACTCCTTTTGGTAATTCGAGTTTATATATGCCTCTATATTCTTCTGGTTCAATAATTTTAAGAGGAGACGAATGCCACATACCGTCTTTAGGATGATATGTAAATCTTAAATCGCCTTGTATTTCTATTTGGTCAGCACTCGGCTTATAATCAAGAAGTCCTCCTCTTTGAGAATATACATCCAATACAGTAGCAAGTGGTGTACTTAAACTATTTATATTATTATTAGGAATTCCATATTCATGTAATAAGTGCCATACAGCATTCTGCGTTGCATTATACGCCTCTTCTTCGGTAACAAAATAAGATGAACCATAAAAATATTGAAATGCCTCTAAAGGGGTTTGATTATTACAATTCGTGATACTAAACGCAGCTTTATAAAAAGGCATAGATGATATATCTTCGAATGTTAGACCATTAGAAGTTGTAGTACCATTTATATTTAATTTAATAACCTCACCTGTAAATTTTCTTAAATATTCTAAGTGTTCTACATTTTGTGATGTATAGTCTTCATAAGTAAAATCATGATGTCCCAAAAAAGGATATGCTGTTTGAAGAACAGCAGGCACAATTAACATCTCATTAAATTGTTCTATGGTTGGCGCATAATTAGAAGAGTTATCGACTATTTTATATAGTCTTTCACCATTATATGGATAACCTGCATATAACAATTTTGATAATCGGCGCATACATTCATCATAATCTCTTTGTGATTGAAAATCACTAGGCTTTAAATATCCCTCTGTATATCCTGGAACTTGTACATCCCCCATGTCCTCAGTATGATGTGGCCAATGTAATTCATTATTCATGCAAAACAAAGTAATTTTATGCTCTGGGTATGCTGGATCAATAATATAATGAATTCCATTTTCAAATAATATCTGTGTTCCTACTCCCATAGAAGGATCTATTACTTCTTCTGTACTTCCATCGATAAATTCTTCCAATACTCCATCTGTAAATTCCTGCTGACTATCATCTAAAATTTCTTCTTCCTGTGTTTCCTCTGGCAGTATTCCTGAATTCTCTTCTAAAGGTTTTTCTGGTGCTTTATCTGGTACTTCTTCCTGAAAGCTTCCCCCCCCGTCCTCAAAAATCTGTGCTTCAGGGATAACAGTAATTTTTCTGGTAGTTGAATACCTTCCTATAATTTCAAGCCCTAATTCATTGATTTTTGGACTTTTTTCCTTAAATGTTTACCTCAAAACAAGGGCTTAAAGTGTAGAACAGTCATTGTA
>JAGZLR010000092.1 GCA_018364635.1 Clostridiales bacterium
GTCTATATAAAGAAGACGTTTTTCGCTCTCATAGTCCTTTTGGGGGACAAAAATATAAGTGAGTTTTACAATAAGTGAGGTAAAGGGCAGTAAAATTACACCTGTAACTACTTTAAATATAATATGAGCAATTGAAATCTGAACAACTGGATTTGATGTGAGTGACGAAATAAAATTTGTATATGGCGTAAAAGCAGAAATGGGAGCGAATATAATACATCCGATGACATTAAAAATAAAATAAATATATGCAGCACGTTTTGCATTATTTTTTGCGTGAATCGAAGAAAGAAACGGCGGCACAGAGGAACCGATCTCGATGCCACAGAGAATAAAGGCAGCCAGATGTATAGGCATAAGATTTTGCATGGCCAACGCCTGTAATACCCCTACAGAAGCGGAAGAGGATTGTATAATCGCACAAAGAAGTGTGCCGACAAAAATACCCCAAATGGGATTGGTTGTGTTTTGTATAAACTCTTGAAACACAAGAGAATCTTTTAGACACGCCATAGCAGAACTCATTGTATGTAAACCTTGAAACAGTATGCCAAATCCTAAGATAGCCTGTCCTATTTTTCGCGTTTGATTTTTTTTGCTATAAAGTGCTGGAATTGCGCCGATAAAAATACACACAGGAGCAATCAATGTGACATCCATAGCGATCAATATACTTGTTACAGTTGTGCCTATATTGGCACCAATGATTACACCAGTTGCCTGCGCAAGATCCATAATGCCAGCATTGATAAGCCCCATAACCATAACTGTCGTTGCGGAAGAGGATTGAATAATGGCAGTGACGAACATGCCCAGCAAAAAACCAAAAAAAGGATTTCTGGTCAATTTTTCCATGAGGTCATTCATTTTCTGTCCTGCAATGGCCTCAAGTCCAACTCCCATATAGTTCATACCGAACAAGAACATTCCAAGGCCACCAGCTAAAGTCAGAATATTGATAACACTCATAATAAACCTCCTAGATAAGGTTACTTAAAGATAAACTTCTATTTTCTATCATACACTTTCATAAAGGATTGTCAATCTTCTTTTCAGACAAAAAAATGAATGAAAAGAAGGGATTTTATAGAAAAAAAGCGGTTCAAATATGACCGCTTTTTTTCTATGTAAATTATTGTGCGTTTGTCTTTATCATCTGTCTGCCTTCATGGTTTATTTCATAGCTATCTCTTAAAATTAACTGAGAAATTGGAACAATTTCAAATCCTTTTTCTTTTAGTTTTTTTATGATCGTGTCTAAAACTTGCGGCGTGTATTTTGCATCATTATGGAACAAAATAATAGATCCACTGCCCAAATGTTTGTGATTTAGCACTTGATTGATTTCAGCTTCGCAGCCTTGCTCCTTCCAGTCTAAGCTATCCACATCCCACATTAAAATGAAGTTCCATCAGCGCAAGTCTAGCTCCATACCCGCAGCGGACAAGAAGACGTTTCCAATGAGATTACCGGCGATTTTTCGTTTTGCTTCTATATCCATAGCGTACCAGTCTTCGGCGGAAAAGGCGGGGACGAAAGGCATATTGGCATGAAGGAGGCTTTGGTGATATTTTTGTTCCAGGCATTCCTTTTCCTGGTGCAGCTGTTCAATACGGCGGTTAATATAAGAGGCTGAAGCGGCGCCCACAGATTCCAGGGAGGAAACCAAATGATCAATCTTAACATCCATCTGACGAATCTGCTGCTGTATTTCCTGCTGTTCGTTGGTTGTCTGTTTTTCCTTCTGAAGCTGATATTTCTGTGCTTCTTTCATTAAAATTTTCTCCACGCTTGCCTCCACTTCCCGCACTCGATGGGTCTGTTTCATATCGCAGCAATGGTGGAGGTAACGCCCTGAACAGGCAAAATAGGGAATCTTCCCTTTTTTTGTGTTGCCAAACCGCACAGAAAAAGCATAGCCGCAATAGGCGCAATGGACCAATCCGGTGAGCCAAGTATATTTACCTTTGCCGGTATTTTTAATCTGACGGTTTTGGGCGAGCTTTTCTTGGCAGTAGAGAAATGTGCTGCTGTCGATTATCCCGTCGTGATGGCCGATGGCCAGCAGATGATTGTCTACACTTTGATACTTCCGCTGGTTTGCATCCCGTTTTCCAACGAGAATACACCCGTGGACCCCGTCAAACTCTTCCGGCTCGTTGGCAAGAATGGCACCTTTTTTCTTGTAATAATGATAGATAGCCAAATCCGCCTTCACATAGGCAGGATTTTTTAGAATCGAAGCGATTTTCCCGTTGTCAAAATTGACGCCGCCGGCGGACAAAACACCGTCTTCGATGAGCGCTTTTTGCACGGTGCGCAGGGTGGCCGATGGCCCGCAGTAAATCTGGAACATTTTTTTCACCACAGAAAGGGCAGGGGTGGGGCGATAGATGGTGGCCTTTTTCCCGTCAATGGTTGTGCGAGCAAGCTCATACCCAAAGGCAGCAGGCCCGCCGCCCCAAGCGCCTTTTTTTACCCGTGCGTAGTAGTTGTCCCGCACACGCTCGGCGATGGTTTCCCGTTCCAGCTGAGCAAAGACCACAATAATATACAGCATAGCCCGACCCATGGGGGTGGAGGTGTCAAACTTTTCTGTAGCGGAGACGAAAGCAGCGCCTTTTTCCTCCAGCACATGAATGAAATCAGCGAAATCCACAATGGAACGGCTGATTCGGTCCAGACGGTAAACAACAACTTTTTTCACCATACCGGCTTGGATGTCCTCCATCATCTGCACAAAAGAGGGACGGTTGGTGTTTTTTCCGGAGTAGCCGCTATCTTGATAAATTTTAAATTCTTCTTGAAAGACTTCCCGCTTTGCGTAGTCAATCTGGCTTTCAATGGAGATGCTGTCCTTTTTATCTACGGACTGTCGTGCGTAAATGGCGATCATAAGTTGACTCCTTTCTAAATGCAGAGATAAATTGGTATGAAGAAAAGCCGGATGGTCTCCGGCTTTTTTGGATTTGTTAACGATACAGCACTTTTATTCTGCTTTCGGCCACAAAGCAAACTGTTGTGGAACAAAAGTTTCTCTATATGATATGTATGATAGAAAAGATGGTTTATGATCTCACTACATTTCGTATAATTTGCTCTATTTCCACAACATCTTTGATATGAAGCACGTAGCTTGTGTCTATTTTCTGTAGGATAAGTTGATTTCCACGGGTATGAATGGCTGTGAGCTGATCGCAAGGGATTTCAAAATTTTTCATACTGCTGATAAACGAAAGACGTTGATTCGTAACGGTAAATTTTCCTTGATAGGACGAGGTGATATTTTCATAAACATTTCGCAGCATACTGCTTCCTGATCTTACCACCATTCCGCCAAAAAAACTTGTTCTTGACGACCCGTCCCAATTTCTTGATGTTCCAACCATTCTATTTTCTGTTTCTAAAAACGTAGCGTTCGTCTCAGCACAGGCGTATTCTCCTTCTTTTAAAATAAGGGAGCAGGAATCAATTCTTGGAATCATTCCGTCTCGCAGAGATTCTAAATACTGTTGGCGTTCTGCCGCAATTGCTCTTTCTTTCTGTTTCACCTTATAAATATATAAACCAACAAGGACGGTAAGGATCAAAGAAACTAACGTAACTAATTGATTGGCTAAGTCATAGTGAGGAAAGTTTATGAGAAACCCGATATCAAAAATAATAAGAAGAATGAACACAAATATTTTCATAGAAAACTACACCCCTTGGTACAAAATATAATCGATATTATGTATTATAGCTTACATATTTTGGGAAGTCAAACATTCATTCGTCTTGTTCGAAATTTTGTACATAATGTCATGAGAATCAAAATTTAGATTGAAAAAAAGAGGAAATACCATAAAAAATTTTGTATTCATGTAATTTAATGGAGACATTTTGTTTGGTGACAGTAACTTTTTTGTAGACAAAAAATAAGTGACAACCAAAAAGTGTTCGTAAAAATCCATAGAAAACACATCATAAAATGTGAAATTATCACAAAAACATCATAATAAGTATAAAATATTCATATTTTTATTGAAATTATAGAACATATGTTTTATAATGGAGATAAGAAAACAGTGAAAACGGATTTGGGGGAATTGCGTATGGAAGAGCTAAGGATATTGATTGAAAAGTTAGACGACAAAGATGAGTGTATCGTTCGGCGGCTATGCGCAATTGTCCAAAGATATTTAGAAAAGAGGGGGAGGCTTTAGGAAGCTCTTCGTCGAAATCTGGATTTTAACCAGTTGAAACAGAGGAAAAAACAGACGGGTTCCATGGGGATTCCGTTATCAAGAATAAAGAGAGGGGGATGTCAGGACTCCCTCTCTTTTTTTTCTGCAACGCTTTTGATAATCTCGCCGAAATAGTTTCGGATAATTTTTTTTGACGATTCATCTAACAGCTGGTACTTTTTCATCATTTCAATAATCATGTCGTACAAAGGATTTCCCTTGCCGTCATATTCCAATAAATCCTCCACAAAAGAGCCGACTTCATCCATATTTGGCCTTGGCTGGAACATTTCGCCCTGGCCGTATTTCAGCCACTGTTCGCTGACCATTTTCCCATTCCAATCTTCCAGGCAGATCAGCTTGATGGTTCGTTCTGAAAGATTTTTTCTCCCATTTTCTATGTCAGAAATATGCCCTTGGGTTGTAGAGATTTTTTCCGCGAAATCGCCTTGCTTGATGTTGAGGGCTTTTCTAAGTTCTTTTAATCTGGTTCCTTCTGTATTCATGTTGTTCACCTACTTTTTTCATTTGATCTAATCATAGCATAATAAATATCACTTTGCAACAAAAAAAATCGGAAATCACCTTGACAAAAATAATCTAAGTGATATAATAAAATCACAAAACAACAAAAAGCGAGGGGAAGCTGATGGAGGAAAGGGAAAAAAATGAGATCAGGGAGATGGTGCAGAAGGCAAAGTACTTGGCCGATCACGACCCGCAGGGGCTTTTACTGGCAAAAACCAGCATTGATATTTTAAAAGCCCGCTGTGATATTGAACAAGAGGGGGAAGAAAAGAGTGGAGACAGGCAGGAATAGGACAAATTCCCCTGGGCATAGAATTCTTTTGGGGGTGATGGTGTGAAAAAGGGAGAGAAAAAAGAGTATGAGGTGACTGTCAAACGGGCAGTTCGCACACCGGAAGAGGATAGAAGAATTACAAGAGAAATTACAACTGTGCTGTACGAGTGCAAAATGTTAGCGCTGGAACGGCAAAAAGAGAAAAAGAAAGCATAGGGCGAAAGCCCTTGGAATGGACAAGCAAAAGAAAGGGGAGAAAAGACGATGTTTTTGGAAGCGTGGTGGATCTATCCGCTGTTATCCTTCGGCTGTCTGGGGGTGATTGTTTTTTTGTACGAATGGGAAAACAAACGGCTGCGGGAGGAAAACATTCGTTTGAAGGAAGAGCGGAAAAAATTTTATCAGGTATTTGTAAGAGGATGTGACGAAACCCAATGGCAAAGACACGAAGGGTAAAACTTGACTATGTGGGGTGGTCAGTGGACTTGTTTGACAGCGATACAAAGATTGACAAGCTTTTGGACGCCCAAGGCTGGTCAGGGTTTGGCATTTATTTCTATCTTTGTATGCGGGCATACGGTTCGGAGGGGTACTTTTACCGATGGGGCTATGACGACTGTGCAACGACGGCGAGGAAAATGGGCGGCGGCATGGGTTCCGGTACAGTGAAAGAGACTGTGGGTTACTGCTTGCAGATTGGTCTTTTTGACAAGGGGCTGTTTGACAGGTGGGGGATCTTGACCAGTAAAGGTATTCAAAGAAAATACTGGGAAGTGATGAGACGAAGAGAGGATAAAAGGGTGACTTCCGAATTTTGGCTGATCGGCGACGAGACCGATGGCGTTATTTTTGTGCCGCAAAACAGCGATTTTACGGCTTTTGACCCCAAAGGAAAGAAAAGGAAAGTAGAGGAAAAGAAAGTAGAACA
>JAGZLR010000018.1 GCA_018364635.1 Clostridiales bacterium
TATTTTGGTTATTTATGTGATAGCAGGATGTGTATTAGGTTTCTTTGGAATATATGCTCCTATCAAAGAATTTGGTGGTGCAGGTGCGACAGTGCCTCTGACTGGATTTGGGTTTAATTTGATGAAAGGTGTGATGGAAGAAGTAGATACTGCTGGATTTTTAGGAGTATTTACTGGAGGTCTCAAAAGCGCAGCAGGTGGAATTGCCGCTGCACTGATTTTTGGATATTTAGCAGCTATAATTTTCCAGCCAAAAGGAAAAAATTAACTTAAAATTATTTATTAAATTTACACTTTAAACATTGATTTTTCAGTGATTTTTGATATACTGTAATCATAAAATAGTTATTAGCTAAGGGGGAGGATTCCAATGGAAAGAGCAATTGGGTCCAGAATCGATCTGGACAGTACGGACGATACTCTGGCAGAGGAGTACATGGACTGTGTCAGCGATATCCTTTATCATGATAAGGTTCAGCGGCTTACGAAATATGAACAGCATTGCCATACAAGTCGTTTACAGCACTGTATCAATGTAAGTTATTATAGTTTTCTGGTTTGCCGCAAATTTGGATGGGATTACCGCAGTGCGGCAAGAGGTGCTCTGCTTCACGATTTATTTTATTATGATTGGCGTACAACAAAACTTCAAGGGACAAATCATGCAATTTGGCACCCACGGGTTGCGCTGGATAACGCCAAAAAAGTTTGTCATCTGAATGCGATTGAGCAGGATTGTATCCGGCGGCATATGTGGCCAATGAGTTTAATTCCACCTAAATTTAAGGAAAGTTATGTGGTAAATGTAGCTGACAAGATGTGTGCTTCTGTAGAAGCAACAGGAAATTTTTATAAATTCCGATTTGCACCAAAAGTTTATAGGACAAAGATCTCTCTGGCTGGGGTATTTGGTTTCCGAAATTAAAAAGATTATTTGGCTGAAATCAGCCAAAACGGTATGACAGTAAATTGTCATACCGTTTTTTATTTAATAGTGGAGTTCTTTCTGTTATGGAACGTGATAGCATAAAAAGATTATAGGTAGAGAAATAGCATTAATATAGCTATGGATTATGATTTCTAAATGTTTTCTCAGATATATTGTCATAAAATGAGGAAACATGTATAATAAAAAGTACCACAGGGAAAAGCTGTTGGATTTCAAAAGCTGCGCTAGTGTTTGGCGAGCTTTTTTTGTTCCATACCCTGTAAGTTTAGACTAAAAAAGCAGGTGAAAAAATGTATATTGCTGATTTACATATCCATTCCAGATTCTCACGAGCGACAAGTAAAGAGGGCACACCAGAACATCTGGATCTATGGGCGCGCAAAAAAGGAATTCATATTGTAGGCACAGGAGATTTTACCCACCCTGCTTGGAGACAGGAACTTCAGGAGAAACTCCAGCCCGCACAAGAGGGTTTCTATACATTGAAGCGGGAATACAAAATTCAGGATAATTCTGTGGCTGATACCATGACACCAAGATTTGTCGTTACTGGAGAGATTAGTTCTATCTATAAAAAAAATGGCAGAGTGCGTAAAATCCATAATTTGATCCTATTGCCTAGTTTAGAGGACGCAGAGATTGTATCAAAAAAATTGGAGACTATTGGTAATATTCATTCTGATGGCCGTCCTATATTAGGTTTGGATGCAAAAGATTTGTTGGAGATTCTTCTGGAACTCAGCCCTAACTCCATTTTGGTACCAGCACATATTTGGACACCACATTTTTCTCTGTTTGGAGCGTTTTCGGGGTTTGATACAGTGGAGGAGTGCTTTGAAGATTTATCTGGATATATTCATGCTATGGAGACAGGGCTTTCTAGTGATCCGCCGATGAATTGGAGAATTTCTGCTTTAGATAGATATCAGCTGATTTCTAACTCTGATGCGCACTCCCCGTCAAAATTAGGGCGTGAAGCTAATTTATTGAACATAGATTTAAGTTATGAGGGATTAAAAGGTGCTATTGAAGAAGGAAAAGGTCTTTTAGGAACTGTGGAATTCTTTCCTGAAGAGGGAAAATATCATTTTGATGGACACCGAAAATGTAACCTTTGCCTTAGCCCTCAAGAGGCGGAAAAATATCATGGCATTTGTCCTGTCTGTGGTAAAAAATTGACTATTGGTGTATCTCATAGGGTAGAACAGTTGGCAGATAGAGAGGAAGGATATATCCGCCCAGATGCAAAAGCTTTCGAGAGTTTGGTGCCGCTGCCTGAAGTGATTGCTGCTTCCTTGGGTTGCGGTCCTTCTAGTAGTCAGGTGTTAAAGGAATATAGTCGTTTGCTCCAAAAGTTAGGTCCGGAGTTTGAGATTTTGCGTCAGATTCCAGTGGAAGAAATCAGTCGTATTTCGGGATTTTTGATCGGAGAAGGGATTCGTCGGCTAAGAGAAAAGCAGGTGGAACGAATTCCTGGTTTTGACGGTGAATATGGGAAAATTCAGCTGTTTACTGCAGAGGAGTTACGGTCAATTCACGGACAGATTAGTTTTTTTGATATGATTGGCATAAAAACGCAGCCTTCTGTATCCAAAAAGAAAATATCTGTGAACCAAATTTTTCCCAAAAATGAGAAATCTATTTCTCCAAAAGTAGAATTGAATCAGAAAGAAACTCTAAATGCTGAACAAAAGCAGGCTGTGGAGGCGATCGATAGAGTGACAGCTGTTATCGCTGGACCAGGGACTGGAAAAACAAAAACTTTAGTCAGTCATATTCTTCATTTAATGGAAGTACGTAAAGTGAAGCCATCCCAAATTACGGCGGTGACTTTTACAAACAAGGCTGCGCAAGAGATGGCGGAAAGGCTACAGAGACTGACAGGCAAGAAAAAGACGATCCAACAGATGCAAATTGGCACATTTCATGCCATTTGTCTTGATGTAATCAGGGAACAAAATCCTTCCATCACACTGGCAGATGAAACAGAAATGCTGTTATTGGCAGACAGTATTATCAAAGAACAAGGCTTGAGTTTGACAAACAACAAATTTTTACGTCAGGTTTCAGCCTATAAAACAAGCGGAGAACTTCAGCTGGATGAATCAGACTCTTCCCGTAAAGAGGCATTCAAAGCGGCAGTAGAGGAATATATTCGCCAAATGCGTGAAAAAAACATGATGGATTTTGATGATTTGTTGACAGAAGGGTTACGGTTAAGCAGGAGTTTGACAACAGATCGGTTCCAGTACTTGTTGGTAGATGAATTCCAGGATATTAGTCCGTTGCAATATGCCCTTATTCAAAGTTGGAACAGACAAGGTAGGGAACTTTTTGTTATTGGCGATCCGGATCAGTCTATCTATGGTTTTCGAGGATCTGACGCACATTGCTTTGAACGGCTAAAAAAAGACTTTCCAGAATTACATCTCATTACTCTAACGGAAAACTATCGTTCTACACCAGAAATTTTGTCTGCGGCAACGATGGTTATCTCTCAAAATCCAGGTGGAACACGTGTATTGCATCCTTATTGTTTGCAAGGCAGGCCAGTACGACAAATTTTGGCAAGCAGTGATCTTCAGTCAGCTATTTATATAGCAAAAGAAATAAATCGTATGGTAGGCGGTATTGATATGCTGGATGCACAGCTAAATTCTATAGATTGCAGGAAACAGAGGGGATTTGGAGAATTTGTAATTTTATACCGAACACACAGACAGGCAGATCTGATAGAAAAATGTTTGAAGCAAGAATCTATTCCTTATGTTGTAGCAGGTAGAGATGATTTTTTAATGGAAAAAAGTGTGCGGGGAACCCTATGTTTTTTTAGGAGCCTTCAAAATCCGTCAGCTGTAGAAGATCGTCGTCTATGTTTGAAACTTCTATGGGAGATGGAAGAAAATGATCTGTCTAAAGCTTTCTATGATAATATGGCAGCAAAATTTTTGCCAATGTATACCAAAGCAAAACCGACAAAAGTGTTGGATGTGTGGAAAAAAGAGCTGAATTTTTCAGGAGACGAAGGAATAGAGAAACTAGCAGGAATGTCTGTTTTTTATGACAGTATGTCAGAATTTTTGGAGGCGATTCAGCTGGGGGTGGAAAGCGATCTCCGCCGGTGTGGCACGAAGGAATATACATCTGATGCAGTGACACTTATGACAATGCATGGTTCCAAAGGACTGGAGTTTCCGGTAGTTTTTATTTCTGGTGTTCAAAAAGGTATGATTCCTTATGAAAATGATTTCTATGAAGCGGATTTGGAGGAAGAGAGAAGGTTATTTTTTGTAGGTATGACAAGAGCAAAAGAGGAACTGATTTTAATGACAGTCAAAGAACAGTCGCCATTTATGGAGGGTCTTTCACCTAATTGTATCCAAAGCCAATCGGTAGAACGAAAAAAAGTACAGGAAAAAGTAAAACAATTAAGCTTATTCGATTAAAAGGATTGATGTAAAATTTAAAAGCATGTGTTGTGAAATATATTGGGATGATAAGATTTTAAGAAAAAATATTGGTCAGTACCACTAGTGGATGATAAAATTCTCATAGTTTTAAATGATATGATGGATACATTACATACCATAGAAAATGGTGTTGCATTTGTGGTAAAGCAGGTAGATATTTTGAAGTGTTTTTCTGTCATTGATTACTATGAACCAATATTATGTCTTCTCAATCCTATTATGATCGATCATGGAGGGGATAATATCTCTGGATTATGCTATAAAAATTTATAAGAAATTTTGCCGAATTTTCTCTTCTTAAAATTCGGCTTTTTGCTTTAGAATTTAAAAAGAGACATGACAAGAGAAGGGAAGGTAATTAGCTTTATTTTTTTCTTGGTTTTGGCAAAGGTGTCACTTCTTCTAAGATAGAGATAATCTTTTGGGCTTGTTCCATATCATCAAATTCCAAGATGTAATGTTCCTTAGCCCCTTTATAGGGAAGTCCTTTTGATGCAGAATGAATATAGGGAGTCAGGCAATCTAGTATTTTTACATAAACGGTGTTGTCACAGACTAAAAGAATAGGTTTATTATTGACATAAATCATATATTCTCCAAACATTTTTCGATACCGTATATCACCTGTCTCTTTAATTTTTTCGCATATATTTAAGATAAAGTCTAGTTGTGTTGCCATTTTCAGAGCCTCCTTTTTTTAATCATACAAAAGAGAAAAGACTTTGACAAGGGATTTATATTGAAAATAATGATGCAAAGGAAAAATAAATGTCCCTTTTCTTTTTCTCTGTGAAAAGATATAATAGTAAAAAAGCCTATCATGGAAGCTATGAAAGGATGAGGTATGATGGAAGAATTGGCAAAAATTACCCAAGGATCAGATTTTTTAAAAACATATACCATGCTTCGACCAAAAACAGCAATTGTTTTAGGCAGTGGCATGAATGACATCGCAGAAAAATTAGGATTAATAGAAACAATTGATTATAAAGATATTCCTTATTTTCCAGTATCCACAGCACAAGGTCATAAAGGTCGGCTTTTACTAGGAAAAGATGTAGTTTGCATGCAGGGGAGAATACATTTTTATGAAGGATACACAATGGAAGAAGTAATACGGCCAATCCGAATGCTTCACCAGTTTGGTGTGAGGAAAGTAATATTTACAAATGCTGCCGGTGCAGTAAATACGCAATACAACCCTGGAGATATTATGGTGCTGACCGATCATATTAATTTTATGGGCAAAAATCCGTTAGTTGGTAAAAACTTAGATCAGCTGGGACCGAGATTTCCGGATATGAGCCAAACTTATGATAAAGTCATGTCTCTTGGGATAGAAAAGGCTTGTGAGGAAACAGGATTAAAATGTCATACAGGCGTTTATATGGCTTTTTGTGGTCCTAGTTATGAGACGCCAGCGGAAGTGCGTATGGCTCGCGCATTGGGTGCTGATGCTGTTGGCATGTCTACCGTGCCTGAAGTAATTGCGGCAAGGCATATGGGGATGAAAATTGCAGCTTTTTCTTTTTTGACAAATCCAGCAGCAGGCGTAACAAAGGAAGCTTTAAGTCACGAGGAAGTACTTATGGAAAGTGCTAAAGGTCAAAAACTTCTAAGTGAAATGATTTCTATTGCTGTGAGGTATATTTCGCAAGAATAGGTAAGGAATATTGAAAAAATTGAATAAAAAGAAGGATAAGACACACTTAAAATTTGTGATATTGAATAATTTGTCTGGAAATAGGCCATTTTAAGTCTTTTTTTCCTAGATAAAATGATGTTTTTTGTCTACCTTTTGTTGTTCAATTAAAACAGTCTTGACATAAATCTTAAAAAGAATTACACTTAAATAGATGTTTTTATAAACATCAGTGACTGTCAAAATCTTTGAGATTACAATTCTTAAGGGTCTGTATTTTATAACAGAAAGGTTAATTTTGATAGGCTGGATGTTTTTATAAACACCGTATGACAGGTCAAATTTGTACCTTGAGAACTTAATAGGGGAGGTGTTTTTATCGGACCGATATGGACTGGAGTTATAACTATCGTGGCATTAATTCTTGGCGCATTTATTGGCTTTAGCTATAGAAAACATATTGCAGAAGCAAAAATCGGTACGGCCGAACAGAGAGCTTCAAAGATAGTTGAAGACGCAAAAAAAGATGCAGAATCTAAGAAAAAAGAGATTTTGCTGGAGGCTAAGGAAGAAAGCATTAAAACGAAAAATGAACTAGAAAAAGAAGTAAGGGAAAGAAGAAACGAACTTCAAAGAAATGAGAGACGTATTATCCAGAAAGAAGAATCTTTAGACAGAAAAGCAGAATCTTATGAGAAAAAAGAAGAGCAAATGTCTAAGAAAATAGAAGAGCTGGATAATAAAAGAATTGAGGTGGAAAGGCTTCACCAAAAAGGACTGGAGGAGCTGGAGCGTATTTCTGGGCTGACAACAGAGGAGGCAAAGAAATATATTCTTGCTACAGTAGAAAATGATGTAAAACACGAGGCAGCTTTGATCATCAAAGAAACAGAAGCAAAGGCAAAACTGGAAGCAGACCGCCGTTCTAGAGAAATTGTGGCAAATGCAATTCAAAAATGTGCGGTTGACCATGTAGCTGAAACAACGGTTTCTGTTGTTCAATTACCTAATGATGAAATGAAAGGCCGTATTATTGGCCGTGAAGGGCGTAATATTCGTGCTCTGGAGACATTGACAGGTATAGACTTAATTATTGATGATACGCCAGAGGCAGTAATTTTATCTGGTTTTGATCCAATCCGGAGGGAAATTGCTAGAATTGCTTTAGAAAAGTTAATTGTAGATGGCCGTGTACATCCTTCTCGTATTGAAGAAATGGTAGAAAAAGCAAAAAAAGAAGTAGAAGTTACAATTCGAGAAGAGGGCGAAGCCGCAACTTTTGAAACCGGCGTAAATGGTCTTCATCCAGAGCTGGTGCGTTTATTAGGAAAGTTGAAGTTTAGGACAAGTTATGGACAAAATGTACTCAAACATTCTATTGAGGTTTCCCACTTAGCAGGCTTGATGGCGAGTGAATTAGGTGTGGATGTAACATTAGCAAAAAGGGCAGGTCTCCTTCATGATATTGGCAAGAGTATTGACCATGAAATGGAGGGAAGCCATGTGAGCATTGGCGTAGGGCTTTGCAAGAAATATAAAGAATCTGATTTGATCATCAATTCAGTGGAAGCTCATCATGGTGATGTGGATCCACAGAGCATAATCGCAGTATTGGTTCAAGCAGCTGATGCGATCAGTGCTGCACGACCTGGTGCTAGACGGGAAACGATAGAGTCCTACATTAAACGGTTGCAAAAATTGGAAGAGATTGCTGATAGCTTTAAGGGTGTGGACAAGTCCTTTGCAATTCAGGCAGGACGAGAGTTACGTATTATTGTTGTTCCGGAAAATGTCAATGATGAAGGATTGACTATTCTTGCACGGGATATTGCAAAGAGAATTGAAGATGAATTGGAATATCCTGGACAAATTAAAGTTAATTTGATCCGAGAAACAAGAGCTGTAGATTACGCAAAATGAAAGCAAAAAATGCGAAGGAATAAATTCCTTCGCATTTTTTTACGTAATTTATTAAATAAGAAAGGTAGTTAAAAAGTTTAAAACAAGTACCCGTATGATCTAATCAGAAATTTTGGGGTATGACTTGATATTATTGGTGCGGTTAATGAGATAATCTACGCTAGTTTTATAGAAGTCAGCAATTTCTGACAAAATTTCCACAGGAATACTACGTTCTCCAGTCTCATAGTGTGAATAAGCCCGCTGACTGATATTTAAAATTTTGGCCATTTGCTTCTGGGTCATATCATGATCTTCCCGCAAAGCGCGAATTCTATCATACACCAAGAGAATCACCTCAAACTTAGTATATATAAGCCCAATTTGTTCTATTGACTTTTAGCCCAATTTGGGCTATATTTTAAATGGAAATGCCGCAAAAAATAGGAAAAGAGGGGCTAGTGTGAAAAAAGATGGAATAATTTGTCTGATGATTTTGTTACTGACAGCAGTACTTTTTATTTCTGTAGTTTTTTTTGCGGTCAGTCGTTGTACAAATCAGGATAAATCATATTTAAATACTCAGGAAATGGCAGAACACATTCTGTCGCTAGAAGAAGAGATAACTTTTATCAATATTTTGCCTCAATTATTTATTATTTTAGAAAATACTGCGGTTAGAAATTTAGCAAAAAATAAAAATCCTTCTCAGTTGGAGGAGGATAGAATCAAAAGGGAAGTTATATGGGACCCTAATTCTTGGTCAATTATTGTGAAACAGGAAAGAAATCAGGTTTTAAAATAAAAAAAGCCGAATTACTTCGGCTTTTTTTATTTAAGTTATGCGCTTTTTGGTCCCATCTTTAGTATACGATTGAAGTTTAAGAAGAAGAGTGTGCCTGCAGTTAAAGCAGAGATAATATCAGCAATCGGTTCTGCAAAATATATACCGTTGACACCAAAAAACATTGGCAAGATGATTGCTAGAGGTATCAAGAGAATAATTTTTCTAAGAATAGCTAAAAACAAAGATAATTTTGCTTGGCCCAAACCAATAAAAGTAGGCTGACATGACATTTGAATGCCAAAAACGCTAATACCACAGATAAAAATAGGCATCATTTTTTCTACTTGCGCGATCAATTCCGGCGACGATGTGAAAAGAGAGGCAAATGTTGCAGGAATAAGGCAGATAACAATACAACAGATAATAGTTGTACTCGTGACCATAGCTAGACATCCGTAAAATGCTTTTTTTACGCGGTCATTAAGGCGTGCTCCGAAATTATAGCTGATAATTGGCTGAATTCCGTTGGTAAATCCTTGCACGGGAATGGAAATTAACTGCATGACACTTTGCATAATAGTCAAGGAACCTACATACAGATCTCCGCCATAATACTGCATTCCACTATTTAAAACAATGCTAACTAAGCTTTCTGTAGACTGCATGATAAAGGGAGAGATACCCAAAGAACAGATTTTAAAAATAATAGATCTTTCTGGACGCAGATTTATTTTACGTATTTTTAAACCAGTTGTTTTACCAACTAAGAAAAGAACGACCCAAAGAGCGCTGACAGCTTGAGAAATAATTGTTGCTAATGCAGCACCAGATACACCCATATGAAACACAAAAATAAACAAAGGATCTAACACAATGTTTAAAATAGCGCCAATCAGTACTGAGAGCATAGCTGTTTTTGCAAATCCCTGACAGCTGATAAAGGTATTTAGTCCAAGAGCAAATTGTACAAATATTGTTCCGATTAAATAGATATTTAAGTATTCGTTAGCATAAGGAATAGTTTCCTCGCTTGCACCAAACAGATATAGAAGCGGTGTTTTAAATATATAAAAAAAGATGGTAAGGAAAATAGAAAAAACAACTAACATGAAGGTTGCGTTTCCCAATATTTTTTCCGCTCTTTTTTTATCGTTTCTTCCAAGTTCTATAGCGGCAAGAGGTGCACCGCCCATACCGGCAAATGCGCTGAAAGCACTGATTAAAGTGATGATTGGAAGAGATACGCCTAGACCAGTCAAAGCATTCGCACCAACGCCTTCAATATGGCCAATATACATTCGGTCGACAATGTTATATAAAACGTTAATCAATTGTGCCGCAATAGATGGAAGACCAAGTTGTAGCAACAGTTTACTTACTTTTTCGTCACGTAGCTTTTCATACGTAGCTGTTTCCATGTTGCATAGATCCTTTCTGTCATTTTTTTATTAATTATACGGCGAAAGGAGAGAAATGTCTACGACATGATTAAGGTTTACTGTAAACAAGAGAATGGTAGCTAATTTGGTGGGAAACTATTCAATCCTATTTTATTTGAGATAAAGGTATTCTAGTTGAAAAAAGACTGTCTAAATTTTTTAGACAGTCTTTTTTCTAAATAAACAGCAAACAGGCAAAAGGGATAGTCACGGCACTAAAAAGGGTAGATAAGACGACGAATTTAGAAGCAAATTTACTGTCACCTCCATATTGTCCTACAAAAAGTGCGCCCATAGCTGGACCAGGCATAGCACCAAGTCCTAGGACGATTGGGCCTATGATCAAATCATCTTTGATCCATGGAGAAAGAAGAAGATAAAAAATGCCAGGAATTAGTATGAGTCGTAAGAAAGACAAAATATAAACTTGATAGTCGCCTAAAAGTTCTTTTATAGAATTTCCTGCAAGCATAGTACCGATATAAACAAGAGCCAAAGGAGTCATTGTAGAGGATATCATATCACCAGCAGTAGCAATAGCTGATGGCAACCGAATTTTTGCAAAAAATAGAATAAGTCCCAAAGCAATTGCAAAGTTGACTGGAGAAAAGATCATTTTTTTCCAGTTAATAACGGCATAATCAGAATTTTTCGATCCATATTTTGCAATGATGGAAATACCGATGGTAAATTGTGAGATGTTGGCAGCAGAATTGATCATGGTCAGATAAAAGAGTACTTCTTCACCAAAAACTGCTTCTAGCACGGGAAATCCCATAAAGATACAGTTGGAAAACATTGCGGAATAGGTCCACATTCCAAATCGTTCCCGAGGAACTCTACATAATTTGCCACTAATGAGACCAATAGGGATACCTATTATTGTTCCACCGATAAACAAAAGAAAAATGAAACCGCCTTTTAAGGCCATTTCTGCATTAAAATCCATTTGGAGACTCATGACTGCAAAAATCGGTATCACAATACCAGAGATAAAATTGACAATGTTTTGAGAGAAAGATTCAGGCATTAGTCTTTTTTTCGTGATAAAAAAGCCAAGGAAAATCAATAATCCCAAGGCAGCAAGACGATTCATAACAGTAAAGAAAGCTGCTGTATTTCCTGTGGAAAAAATAGCATAGACAGTATCCATTTCTATTCACCCTTTCCGTTTGAAAAGAATTCTGAAATTTACTAATTATGGTATCATAGTAGCAGTGCTTTGTATCTACTGTCAATTGACAACAGTTACGAATTACTGAAATTTGCCTAGGTCAGATTTTGTTTTTATTTGCGGTAGAAGTTTCTAAGGATAAAGATTGACAGCTCTTCAGAGAGAGAATAAAATAAAACTATCTTTAGGTGCTTCTTTTTGGAAGAAGAGAATAGGGAAGACGGATGAGATTTCCGCACGGGACCGCCGCTGTGATGGCTGAGTTAACTGCATAATACCACTGTTTTTACGGGAAGGTGCAGAAATAACAAGGAAGCCTAAGTCAGAAGACCTGCCTGAAGTCGCTTGAAAAGCGTGCTTATAGCCGACGGACGAAACGGCGATAAGTAGATCATGTAAAAAATTTTGCGTAGATTGCCCTTTTTCGTCAGAAGAAGGGTTATTTTTTGTTAGACTTGCAAAAAGCAAGGAGGATGTCATGAAAAAAGGAATTATTGTGATAAGTTTTGGTACAAGCTGTGACGAGACACGAAAAAAAAATATAACAGCGGTTGAGGAAACGATAGCGCAGGCATTTCCAGAAATAAAGATAGAACGGGCTTTTACAAGCGGAATGATTGTAGAAAAACTTAGGCAGAGAGGCATCAAGATCAATTTATTGGAAGAAGCACTGGAGAAAGTATACAAGGCTGGATGTACTCATGTTTTTATCCAGCCGACTCACATTATTCCTGGTGAAGAGTACAGCAAACTGAAGGATGTAGCAAAAAAGCAACAAAAGCGGTTTGAAGAGGTTATTATTGGAACTCCGCTTTTGAATCAACAATCTGATTTTGAGGATGTCATACAAATTATTACAGAACAGATTTGTCCGTCAGATCAAGAAGCTATTGTTCTTATGGGACACGGAACACCCCATTGTTCCAATACAGCTTATGCTGCTATGGATTATATGCTGAAAGAAAAAGGCTTTCCATCTGTTTTTATTGGTACAGTAGAAGCATACCCTGATGTGTATACGGTGATGAAACTTGTAAATCAGGCTGGTTATAAAAAAGTAAAATTGATGCCATTGATGTTAGTAGCTGGAGATCATGCCATTCATGATATGGCAGGAGAGGAAGCAGACAGTTGGAAAAATATTTTTCTGTCTCATGGATTTGAGGTAGAGTGTATTCTCAAAGGTCTTGGGGAATATCCAAAGATCAGAGCGTTGTACGTAAAGCATATGAAAGAAGAGATGGCAAAAAACGGGAAGTGGAAATAAATGCCATTAGAAGAATATATCAATGCCGGAGGAAAGAAACTGCGTTTAGGTTATACGACAGGCAGTTGTGCAGCAATGGCTGCAAAAGCAGCAGTTTCTATGCTCTTAGGTGAAAGTATTGTAAATGAAGTAGATCTATTGACTCCCAGAGGAATTTTGATCAAAGCTTCTATACTAGATATAAAAAAAGAAACTGAACAAGTATCCTGTGCAGTGGAAAAGGATGCAGGAGATGATATTGATGCAACACGAGGAATAAAAATTTATGCCTCTGTCAGAAAGATTGCGGAGAGGGGAATTTTTATAGATGGTGGCATTGGTATTGGCCGCGTGACTAAAAAAGGGCTCAATCAGCCTGTTGGTAATGCTGCAATTAATGCAGTTCCAAGAAAGATGATTGAAGAAGAGGTCCGGTCTGTTTGCTGTAAGTTTTCTTATGATGGTGGTATTGCGGTAATCATCTCTGCACCAGAAGGAATAAAGATTGCCGAAAAGACATTTAATCCACGGTTGGGAATTGTTGGAGGAATTTCTATTCTTGGCTCTACTGGAATTGTAGAACCCAAAAGTGAAAAGGCTCTGGTGGAAAGTATACAGCTGGAAATCCATGTGCGTGCAAAAGAGGGAAAGACAGGAATACTTTTTACTCCCGGTAATTACGGCGAAGAATTTATTAAGTTTTATCCACCGCTAGCAACTGTAAAACCTGTACAATGTTCCAATTATATTGGAGAAGCCATTGACATAGCGCGAGAGGAAGGTTTTTCATACATTCTTTTAGCAGGGCATATAGGAAAACTTATTAAGTTGGCAAGTGGTATTATGAACACTCATTCCAGGACGGCAGACTGTAGGATGGAGTTATTAAGCCTTTACGGCATGTTATGTGGAGGATCAAAGGATATGGGAGAAGAAATTTTGTCTGCCGTGACAACAGAGGATGGGCTGGACATTCTTGCAAAATATGGAAAAGCTGAGAAAACAATTTCTAGATTGATGGAAAAGATAGAATATTATTTGGAAAAGCGGGCTGGTTGTGATATAGGAGCGTTTGTTTTTCGCCAAAATGGGGGACTTATTGGTAAAACAAGCAGAGCAGATGATTTAGCTCAGCTGATAGGAGGGGAAAGATGAAAACAGGAAAATTATATGGCGTAGGCGTTGGACCTGGAGATGGAGAACTAATGACGGTTAAGGCCTGTAAAGTTATAGAATTGTCTGATGTAATTGCAGCGCCAAGGACAAAAGGAGATACGAATCTGGCCCTGTCGATTGCGCAAAGTATGGTGGATCTTTCAGAAAAACAACTGTTGTATTTAGATTTTCCTATGACGAAAGATCAGAAAATACTGAAAGAAAATTACAGAAAAGTTGGAGAAAAACTTGGAGAGCTACTGGATCAGGGGAAAAAAATAGCCTTTCTCACATTGGGGGATGTCTCAATCTATTCTACCTGTAGTTATCTATTGGAACTTGTTGGGAAAATGGGCTTTGAGACGGAAGTAGTACCTGGAGTGACAAGCTTTTGCGCATCCGCAGCTACATTAAAAATTTCTTTGACAGAGGCAGATCAGCCAATACATATCCTTCCAGCCATATATAGTGACATTCCAGCGACATTGAAGCTTGATGGCACCAAAATTTATATGAAGGCAGGCAGAAAAACAGGAGAACTATTTCGCCTCGCAAAGGAAGACGGTCAACAAATATTTGGTATAGAAAACTGTGGTATGTCTAATGAAAGGATGCTTTTAGGAGATGAGAAGAGTAGTGGGTATTTTACGACGATTGTGGTAAAGGAAGGGAAGCTATGATTTATTTTGTTGGTGCAGGAAGCGGGGCTCCTGATTTAATTACAGTGCGTGGTGCTGAGCTTTTAAAAAAAGCCGATGTTATTATTTATGCTGGAAGCCTAGTGAACCCAAAACTTTTAGACTATGCAAAAAAGACATGTGAAGTTTACAATAGCGCCTATATGACATTGGATCAGGTGATTCAAGTGATGAAAAAGTCAGAAGAGGAAACAAAACTTACAGTTCGTCTACATACAGGGGACCCTAGTCTTTATGGTGCTATACGGGAACAAATCGATCGGCTGAAACAAGAATCTATTTCCTATGAAGTAGTACCTGGAGTATCTAGTTTTTGTGGTGCAGCTGCAAGTTTGGGAATGGAGTATACATTGCCTGAAGTTAGCCAAACGTTGATTATTTCTCGCATAGAGGGAAGAACACCTGTGCCGAAAAGAGAGAGTATTGCTTCATTAGCTTCCCATCAAGCAAGTATGGTACTGTTTTTAAGTGCTGGCCTAACGGAAAAACTTCAGCAGGCTTTACTAGAAGGAGGGTATCCAGCAGATACACCGGCAGCCATTGTTTATAAAGCTACATGGCCGGAGGAAAAGAAATTTCTCTGTACTGTAGGGACTATTGCAAAGACAGCACAGGACCAAATCATTAAAAATACTGCTTTGATTTTAGTTGGTAATTTTTTAGGGGATCAGTATGAGCTGAGCCGATTGTATGCGCCAGAGTTTACAACAGCTTTTCGGGAAGGAAATCAAGGATGAAGATCGCGGTCGTTTATTTTACGGAAGCAGGCTGTAGGCTTGGGGAAAGATTGAAAAGTCTTTTGAAAGATGCTGAAGTCAGCATTACTTCAGGTAGAAAAAGTGATGGAGTCGATTTGAAGTGTTGGGTTGAAACAAATTTTTCTACAACAGATGGCTTAATCTTTATTGGTGCAAGTGGTATAGCAGTGCGGGCCTGTGCGCCTTTTTTAACCTCAAAGCTGAAGGACCCTGCCGTGCTGGTCATAGATGAAAAAGGGAATTTTGTAATCCCTCTTCTGTCAGGCCATGTAGGAGGGGCAAATCGTTTGGCAATACAGATTGCGGGCCTAATAGGTGCACAGCCGGTTCTTACAACTGGTACAGATGTTAATGGTCTTTGGGCAGTAGATGAATGGGCGTCTAGACATGGTTATACCATCCTTTCTCCAGAAAACATAAAACGGGTATCGGCAAAATTACTCTCAGGTCAAACAGTAGGTGTCAAAAGCGATTATTCTTTAACCTTCCCACTTCCTCAGGGAATCAAATATTCTGAGGAAGCGGATTTTGCGCTAACTTTTTATAAACAGGAAAGGGATCTTTTGGTCATTGCTCCAAAGACTTTGACTGTTGGCATTGGATGTAGAAAAGGCGTGAACGAAACACAGATTGAAGAACTTTTCTTAGAGATTTTTGAGGGATATGGACTATTAAAAGAGGCGGTATGTCAGATCGTATCTATTGATCTTAAAAAGGAGGAGCCTGGTCTTCTTCAATTTGCAGAAAAATATCATATTCCATTTTATACATGGAGTAAAGAAAAACTGCTTACCGTAAAAGGAGATTTTTGCGAGTCAGCGTTTGTGCGCAGTGTGACGGGGCTAGGCAATGTCTGTGAAAGATGCGCTCTTTCTGGCGGCGGAAAGATTATTGTTCCAAAAACGATAAAAGATGGCGTGACAATGGCTGTCGCAGTGGAAGAGATCAAACTTACTCTTCAACTTTGAAAAAGGAGTTTAAATATGAAGAAAGTATATGTTGTCGGTATTGGACCTGGAGATCAGCGATTTATGACAGGCGAGGCATTAGCTGCAATAGAAAAAAGCGATCTTCTGGTAGGATATACTGCCTATATTGATTTAATAAAGGAGTTATGCCCTAGTAAAAAAAGACTTGCTACAGGGATGTGCAAGGAGATAGAGCGTTGTGAAATGGCGTTTCAGGAGGCAGAAAAGGAGCAGACAGTATCTATGATATGCAGCGGTGATGCTGGTGTGTATGGTATGGCTGGACTTATGCTTACCCTTTCAGAAAAATTTCCAGAGGTGGATGTGGAAATTGTCTGCGGTGTTACGGCAGCGCTTTCTGGTGCAGCGGTTTTAGGAGCACCGTTAATGCATGATTTTGCCATTATTTCTCTTAGTGATCTGTTGACGCCATGGAATGTGATAGAAAATCGGCTTCGCGCAGCAGCACAAGGTGACTTTGTAATCGTGATCTATAATCCTTCCAGTAAAAAGCGAGCAGAATATTTGAAGCGAGCCTGTGAGATTTTATTGGAGACAAAAGATGAAAAAACAGTCTGTGGTATTGTAAAAAATATTGGGCGTCAGGGTGAATCTGCGGAGATTTTAACGTTAGAAAAACTGCAGGATACAGCTGTTGATATGTTTACAACGGTGTTCATCGGAAACAGTGAGACAAAGATAATTGGAAAATATATGGTAACACCGAGAGGATATGAAAAAAAGAAATGAAACGCGCAGCGATATTTGCAGGTACAACAGAGGGACGTGAAATGGCGGTATCCTTTGCAAAACTTGGTTTTTTTACGGATGTTTTTGTGGCGACAGAATATGGATCAGCAATGTTACCAAAAGGGATAAAAAATATGGATATCCATGAGGGACGTATGGATAGCAAGGAAATGGAGCGTTACTTTCTGGAAAAATTACCCTCCATTGTTGTAGATGCAACACATCCCTATGCGAAAGAGGTTACAGCGCAGCTCAATTTAGCAGCAGAAAAAGCAGGAATTTTTGTATACCGTTTGGTAAGAGAAGGTATGACATACCCGAATACAGTACACAATGGGGAAGAAGCAGCAGAAAAGTTAAAAGCCATTCCTGGTAATATTCTTCTTACAACTGGAAGTAAAGAGTTGGAGATTTTTTGTCAGGAACCATCTGTGAAACAACGTCTTTATGTTAGAGTATTACCGGCTGAGGACTCTATTCGAAAATGCAGGCAATTGGGGATTCTTCCTTCTCGGATTATTGCAATGCAAGGTCCTTTTTCTACAGACCTAAATATTGCTTTGATCCATCAATTTCAAATTCGTGTTTTAGTAACAAAAAATAGTGGAACGACAGGTGGTTTTTTCGAGAAACTTTCTGCTGTCCAGAAATGCGGCATTGAGGTAGTTGTTATGGAACGTCCGCAGGAGAGAGGCTTTACCATAGAGGAACTTCAAGAGATAGCAGAAAGGATGGTTAGAACATGAAGCTGTATCTCATTGGTGTAGGACCGGAAATAGAACAAAATCTTACTGCAGAGGCGAGAGATAAAATTATTCAAGCAGACGTTGTCATTGGTGCCAAACGTTTGATTGATCGTCTAAGTCCACGGATACAGGCAGAAAAGTTTTGTGAATTTAGACCGGAGAAAATAAAAGCGATTCTTTCTGAAAAGAGCTATAGGAAAGCGGCAGTTCTTTTCAGTGGTGATCCAGGATTTTACAGTGGTGCTAAAGGTATGCTGGAACTGTTCCAAAAAGAAGATATAGAAGTTCTTCCAGGCATTTCATCTTTGCAATATTTTTCTGCCAAAATTCAAAAACCATGGCAAGACTGGCATCTAGTGAGTGCTCATGGAAAAAGATGTCGGGTTGTATCAGAAGTGATGTATCATAAGGAGACATTTTTTTTGACGGGCGGCGAAATCACCGCAGAAGAAATTGCTAAGAAACTGATGGAAGCAGGTGCAGAGGGTATTACCTTATGGGTTGGAGAAAATCTTTCTGGACCAAAGGAACGGATCTTGTTTGGACCACCAGAAAGGATCGCTCTAGAGAAGTTTGAAAACTTGGCTGTTGTTTTGGCTGAAAATAAAAATCCCATATTACGAAGACCAATATCCATTAAAGATAGTGATTTTATCCGTTATGACAAAGTGCCGATGACAAAAAAGGAAGTCCGCAGTGCAGTATTAGCTTGTATGGAGCTATCTCCCAATGAAACGGTGTGGGATATTGGAGCAGGGACAGGAGCGGTTAGTGTCTGTATGGCTATGGAGGCTTATAAGGGAAGTGTGTATGCAGTAGAAAAGAAAGAAGAGGCTTGTCAGTTGATAAAACAAAATGCAGAGAAGTTTTTTTTGGATAATATTACGGTTATCCACAGCAAAGCAGGAAATATTGTGTATACACTCCCAGCACCAGATGCAGTTTTTTTAGGAGGAACAGAGGGCGAAGCGGAAAGGATTATACGTGCAGCACAGAAAAAAAATAGAAAAGTTCGGTTTGTTATGACAGGGGTGACGACAGGTACAATCGCTTTTATGGATCGTCTTATGGAGGATGATTCTTTGGAAGATATGGATCTTTTACAGATATCGGTATCTAATGTAGTCTTTTTAGGAAATAGTCGTTTGATGAAGGCTCAAAATCCTGTCTGGATCTGGAAAGGAAGGAGTAAACGATGAGATTGCCTCGAGTTTTATTGGCTGCACCTAAAAGTGGTTCAGGAAAAACTACAGTTGTATGTGCAATCCTTTCAGCCTTAAAAAAAAGAGGTGTTCATCCAGTAGCTTTTAAATGTGGTCCAGATTATATAGATAAAATGTTTCACAAAAATGTATTGGGCATGGAAAGCCGTAATCTTGATTTGTTTTTATGTGGGAAAGAAGGGGTATGTTCAATCTTTCAAAACTATAGCGCTAGGTATGATTTGTCTGTGATCGAAGGTGTTATGGGATATTATGATGGGTTGGGTGGACGTACCGTGACAGCTGGAAGTTATGATTTGGCACGAACGTTAAATACGCCGGTGATATTAGTGGTGAATCCCTCTGGAATGAGCTATTCTTTAGCGGCACTTTTGCAAGGAATGAAAAATTTCCGAAAAGATAGCAATATCAAGGCGGTTATCTTAAACCAATGTAGTGAAAAAATGTATCATTTACTAAAAGAGGTACTGGAGGAAGAGACTGGACTTGATGTTATTGGATATTTTCCTGTTCGAAAGGACTGTGCCTTTGAAAGTCGCCATTTAGGACTTATCCCTTCGGAGGAAGTGAGAGATATGAAAGAAAAGATTGGCCGCTTAGGTGTTCAGGCAGAACAGACTATTGATATAGACCGATTGCTGGAAATTGCAAAGTCTGCGCCGGATTTTACGGGCCACATTGTTGATATTCCACAGGTTGCTACAAATTATCCAGTTATATCTGTGGCAAGAGATGAGGCTTTTTCTTTTTATTATGAGGACAATCTTGAACTGCTGGAAAAAATGGGGGCGCAGTTAAAATATTTTAGTCCTTTGCATGACATTGCTCCTCCAAAAGACTCAGACGCATTATATATTGGCGGTGGATATCCAGAACTTTTTTTAGAAAAGCTTTCGGCAAATAGAGAAATGTGCGAGCAGATCAGGGGGATGGCAGAAAGGAATCTCCCTATATACGCAGAATGCGGAGGTTTTATGTACTTACAAAAAAGTTGTGAGGATACCAATGGAAAGGAGTTTTCTCTCTGTAATGTACTGCCTGGTAAGAGTTTTCCTACAGGACGCCTGGTACGATTTGGCTATGGAGTGATGGAAGCAAGGAAGGATACTATTTTTTTAAAGGAAGGTCAAACACTTCCTTTTCATGAGTTTCACCACTGGGATAGTACATACAACGGAGATTGTATGATTTGCCGAAAACCTCTCGGCGGTACGGACTGGTTTAGCAGCGAGGAGAAAAACTGTGTGTTTGCAGGATATCCCCATCTGCATTTTTATGGAAGTCTTCAATTTGCAGCCAATTTTGTGAGGGCGGCTGCTTTTTATAAGGAGAAGAAAAATGTTACCTAAAAATTGGAAAGACCATATAGGCTCTGGTAGAGACGATATTCGTATTCGCTGTGAAAATCGATGGGATAGGGTGGCAAAACCCCTTGGAAGTTTTGGGGAATTTGAAAAGATCATCAGCAAGATTGCAGCATTCACTGGAGATGAGTTATATACGATTGAAAAGAGAGCTCTGGCCGTATTTTGTGCAGACAATGGCGTAGTCTGTCAAGGTGTTACGCAAACAGGAAGTGAAATTACTGCTTTAGTTGCTAAAGAGTTGGCAAAAGGAGGTACTTGTGTTTGTCATATGGCTCGTAAGGCAAATGTTGATGTTCTGCCGGTAGATGTGGGAATAAATCAGAAAATAGAAATTCAGGGTGTGCTCCAACGGAAAGTAAATTTTGGCACAGGAGATATTTCCTGTGGTCCGGCAATGACGAGAGAAGAAGCACAGGAGGCTTTTGAAGTGGGTTTTTTTCTAGCGATGGAATTAAAAGAAAAGGGATATAAAATTCTTGCTGCTGGAGAGATGGGAATTGGTAATACGACTTCTACAAGCGCTGTTACAGCTGTGTTATTGGACCGCAAACCTTTAGAGGTCACAGGAAAAGGTGCAGGATTATCTGCGAAAGATGTACAGAAAAAAATTTCTGTTATAGAAAGAGCAATTCAAATAAATCATCCTGATAGAAGTGACCCATTAGATATTATCAGCAAAGTAGGAGGATTTGATATTGCAGCAATGGCTGGTTTTTACTGTGGTGCGGCTTATGCCCATGTGCCTGTAGTGTTGGATGGGGTGATTTCTGCTGCTGCTGCGTTATGTGCAGTTCGGATTTGTCCTGAAGTAATCCATGCTCTCATTCCTAGCCATATATCAGCAGAACCTGCATCTAAATTTCTTTTGTCAGAACTTGGTCTTACACCGATAATACATGGCGGAATGCATATGGGAGAAGGCACAGGTGCCGTTGCTCTTTTCCCTCTTTTGGATATGGCGTATGATGTCTATATAACAATGAGTACATTTGATGAGTTTCATATGGATCGCTATAAAAAATTGGATGGATGATGATGTTAGAGCTAATTTTTGGAGGAAGTGCCTCAGGAAAAAGTGAAGTGGCAGAACAGCGCTTGCTGTTGACTACTGCAAAGAATAAATATTATATTGCGACAATGAAGATTTGGGATGAGGAGTGCAAAAAAAAGATTTATCGTCATCAGAAAATGCGTAAGAAGAAAGGTTTTCTTACTGTAGAGTGTCCCAAAAAACTAAGTGAAGTCCGGATAATGCCTCATAGTGCGGTATTGTTGGAATGTATGGGGAATTTATTGACGAATGAACTGTTTGATCAAGATGGTACCAATGATAAGGCACAGACAGAGATACTTGCAGGGATTCATAGGCTGAGACTTTTAGCGGATGATGTAATTATTGTTTCAAATGATGTATTCAGGGATGGTTATTCTTATGATCCACAGACAGATAACTACATTCGAATTCTTTCAGATATAAACCAACAAATTGCCGCTATTGCCGACAGAGTGACAGAAGTAGTCTGCGGTATTTCAATTAAGATAAAATAGGAGAAAAAACTATGTTTTTATCTACGTTGATTGTTACTTTTGGAATGTTTTCTGCTGTTCCTGTTCCATTTATAAAATGGGACCATCAAAATATGCAATATGTTTTTTGTTTTTTGCCTTTTATTGGCCTTTTGATTGGTATGCTTGAAGTAATATGGATCTATGGAGTATCGTACTTTCACATAAATACGATGTTTGCGGCATCCATTCTTGTTGCTATGCCTGTATTGATCACAGGTGGTATTCATTTAGATGGCTTTTGTGATGTATCAGATGCTTTAAACTCCCATGGAGACAGAGAGAGAATGCTTGAGATTATGAAAGATTCTCATTGCGGTGCGTTTGCTGTAATTTGTCTTTTGCTGTATTTTCTTTTATTTTTTGGCGCAGCATGTCAAATAGAAAGTATAGCCTTTACCGGCTGTTTTGTTGTCAGTCGAATTCTTGCAGGAATAGGAGTGACTTACTTGCCAAATGCAAGAGGAAGAGGGTTACTGTTAAATTTCTCCTCTGAAATGGATAAAGTGAAGATACAGAAAATTCTATGGGGAACGCTTGCCATATGGTTGGCAGTATGGATTTATTTTTTTCCTATGGAAAGTTTATGTATGTCAGTAGTTTGTTTGATGATCAGCGCATATTTTTATCGGATGTGCAGACAAAAGTTTGGTGGTATTACAGGAGATTTGGCTGGATGGTATATTTCTGTACTGGAACTTTCTACTGTATTAGCGTTGGCATTTCAAGATGTAATATTTTAGGAGGCATAGGAGATGACGTTTTTAATTGGCGGCCATGGGGCCGGACAGATGGAATATTTATATGAACGTATGGGATATAGGAAGGATCAGTGTTCAGATTTGCCGGAAAGCCCATTACCTGTGTTGACAAATTTTCATTTACTTGCTGGTAAATTTTCTGAGAAACAGCTGATAGAATGGGTTCGTAAGAAAGAAGTAGTCGTTACAGAGGAAGTAGGATGTGGTATTGTACCGATAGATCCAAAAGAAAGAGTTTTTCGTGAGGAAGCGGGCAGGATTTCTATAGCGGCGGCAAAAGAGGCTAAGGAGGTTATCCGGTTTGTTTGTGGTATGCCTCAATGGCTGAAAGGGGGAAAGTAAAAATGGAAATTTTTCTGTATCGCCATGGAAAAACAAAAGGAAATTTGCAAAAAAGATATATTGGTGCAAAAACAGATGAACCTCTGTGTATGGAGGGATTAGAGGCAGCTCACAGCCAGATACATTATCCTGATGTGACAAAAGTATATGTGAGCCCTATGCTAAGAGCTAGACAGACGGCTGCTATTCTTTTTCCAAATGCGAACCAAGTTATTGTAGAGGGCTTACAGGAAATGAATTTTGGAAGTTTTGAAGGCAAGAATTATAAAGATTTGGAAAAAGATAAAGCTTATGCTCTATGGGTGAAAAATCACTGTGTTGGCACTTGTCCTGAAGGTGAGGATATGAAAGAATTTATAGACCGCTGTTCTTTGGCATTTTTGTCGATCATGGAGACTGAACTTTGTACAGAGGCACAGAAAGTGTATATCGTTGCTCATGGAGGAACGATTATGTCTATTATGAGCGCTTTTTCAAAAGACCCTAGAGCGTATTTTCAGTGGTATATAGAAAATCTAGGCTGTTATAAAATAATGATCGAAAGAGAATTGTGGCAAAAAGAAAGAAAGTTTTTTGCAGAACAAACCTGTCAGGAGAATACAGGATGTTGTGGCTAAAAATATTGGTGGGGTATCTTATGGATCTCGTGATCGGAGACCCTAGATATATTCCCCATCCGGTGATAGGTATTGGAAAAATGATCTCTTTTATAGAAAGCAAACTGCGTCGATGTTTTCCAGACAGTAGACGTGGAGAGTTAGTTGCAGGTGCTGTATTGGCCATTCTTATCTGCATCGGGTCTTTTCTGGTACCATGGACAATTTTATATGGTTTGAACAATATAGATCCCCTGTTAGGATTTTTGGGAGAATGTGTTATGTGTTTTCAAATTCTAGCGGTTAAATCCTTGCGGACAGAGACAATGAAAGTTTATCGGTGTTTATCAGAAGGCGATCTTACAAAAGCAAGGGAAGCGGTTTCTATGGTTGTCGGCAGAGATACAGAGAGGCTGTCAGAGGCTGGTGTTGCAAAAGCTGCGGTAGAAACTATTGCGGAAAACACAAGCGATGGAATTATTGCACCACTTTTTTTTATGGCAATTGGCGGTGCTCCTTTAGGATTTTTATATAAAGCAATCAATACTATGGACAGTATGATTGGATACAAAAATGACAGATATCGTAACTTTGGAACGTTTGCAGCTCGTTTGGATGATGTTGTCAATTTTATACCTTCTAGGTTGTCTGCAATTCTACTCTTTTTGGCTTCTTATTTCTTGCGATTGGATTGGAAAAATGGAATTAGAATTTTTTTGAGAGATAGAAAGAATCATGCAAGCCCTAATTCTGGTCAGACAGAATCTGTCTGCGCTGGTGTTTTAGATGTACAGTTAGCGGGAGATGCATGGTATTTTGGCCATTTAGTGAAAAAGAAGACCATAGGAGATGAGATTCGTTCTATTGAAGCGGAAGATATCCGTAGGACAAATCATTTGATGTATGTGACTGCGATACTTGGTGTTTTTTTAGCCTGCGGTATCAATTTTTTGTTGGGAAGGTGAAAAAATGAAACTGATTCATGGTGGGGATACAGAAGGATTTTTTTTGAAGTATGGAAAAGAACCTATTGATTTTTCAGCGAATATCAATCCTTTTGGTCTGCCTGAGGGAGTTAAAAAAGCAGTAATTTCTGCACTTGATCATGCACAAAAATATCCAGACCCACTTTGCCGAAGATTGACAAAAGCTATTAGTGTTGCTGAAAGTGTGCCTGAGGAATGGATTTTATGCGGCAATGGTGCCGCAGATTTGATTTTCTGCCTTTGCCATGGTTTTCAGCCACAAAATGGTCTTGTCTTTGTGCCCACATTTGCAGAATATGCTCAGGCGTTGGGGCAAGCAGGATGTAAAGTGGAGCAAGTTTTACTGAAACGAGACCATGATTTTTGTTATGAGAATTGTCTGATTGAGCATGTGACACACAGGACAGATTTGGTTTTTCTTTGTAATCCGAATAATCCGACAGGTCTATGTGCGGAAAAGGATTTTTTACAGCGGCTCATGGACCAATGTGACAAGACAGATACAATTCTTGTTGTGGATGAATGCTTTCTCTCGTTTGTACCAAATGCTTTTTCTATGAAAGAATTTGTTGGGAGAAAACAGAATCTTATAGTTTTAAAGGCTTTTACGAAATTATATGCAATGGCAGGGCTACGGTTAGGATATCTGCTGTGTTCCAATGAAAACTTGATAGAAAAAATACGATGTGCGACACAACCTTGGTCGGTATCTTCCCTGGCACAGGAAGCGGGGATTGCTGCCTTAAAGGAGAAAGCCTATATGGAAAGAAGCCTGCTTTTCATAGAAAGAGAACGTAAGTTTTTAAAAGAGGTGTTGAGAAAGGCTGGAGCATATGTATATGATTCTCAAGCTAATTTTATTTTTTTTCGATGGAAAGATAATACACTCAAAGAAAAATTGTATAGAAAAGGAATTTTAATCCGTAGTTGTGAAAATTATCCTGGTCTGGATCATTGGGATTATAGAATTGCTGTGCGGACTGAAAAGGAAAACCGTCAACTGGAAAAAGCATTATTAGAAATCACATCAGACTGAAAGGAACTGGATATGGCAAAGACAATTATGATACAAGGCACCACTTCCAATGCTGGAAAAAGTTTTCTTGTGGCTGCGTTATGCCGTATTTTTCGGCAGGATGGCTTTAAAGTTGCACCATTTAAAAGCCAAAATATGGCGTTAAACAGTTATATTACAAAAGATGGATTAGAAATGGGACGAGCCCAAGTTATGCAGGCAGAAGCGGCGGGAATAGAGCCTTCTGTGTATATGAACCCAATCCTGTTAAAACCAACGACAGATACTGGAAGTCAAGTAATTGTAAATGGTCATCCTATTGGTACGATGTCGGCAAAAGAGTATTTTCGGTACAAAAAAAATTTAGTTGGTGAGATACAAAAAGCTTTTGATTTTCTAGCAGAACAGAACGATATTATTGTTTTAGAAGGGGCAGGCAGTCCTGCGGAGATTAATCTAAAGGAAAACGATATTGTCAATATGGGAATGGCAGCAATGGCCAACGCACCAGTTCTTCTTGCCGGAGATATCGACCGAGGTGGTGTGTTTGCAAGTTTATATGGTACAGTGGCTTTGATGGATGAGTGGGAAAAAAAACATTTGAAAGGCACTGTGATTAATAAGTTTCGTGGGGATTCTACGATTCTTCAGCCAGGGTTAAAAAGATTGGAAGTTCTTTGTAATGTTCCTGTTGTTGGCGTTATTCCCTATGGAGATGTTGATATAGACGATGAGGATTCTTTGTCAGAACGATTTGATCGGAGAAAAAAGTATGCATTGATTGATATTGCGGTGATTCGGCTGCCCAGAATTTCTAATTTTACTGATTTTAATCCGTTAGAGGAAGTAGAAAGTGTAGGAATTCGGTATGTGAGCAGTCCGCAGGAGCTTGGAAGGCCGGATCTTATTCTACTTCCAGGAACAAAAAACACAATGAGTGATTTATTATGGATGAGGCAAAATGGACTGGAAGTTGCAATTTTAAAGCTTGTGTCTACTGGTGTCCCTTTATTTGGTATTTGTGGAGGGTATCAGATGTTGGGTAGAGATATTTCAGATCCAGAATGCGTGGAAAATGGCGGAAAAATTTCTGGTATGGGTTTGTTGCCTGTGGATACTGTGTTTAGTCATAAAAAAGTGATGACACGAAAAAGAGCAGTGATTCAACCGTTGACAGGCGTATATGCATCGCTTTCCAATATTCCTATAGAAGGCTATGAAATACATATGGGACAGACAGATGGGGAAAGTTGTCAGTCTTTTTCTAAAATGGAAGACGGAAAAGAAGATGGCGCCTGGACCGATTCTGTTGCAGGAACATATTTCCATGGTATTTTCGATCAGGATTTATTTCGCAGGAAGTTTGTTGCGCTTTTAATGGCACGAAAAGGGCTGTCAATAGAAGATATGAAGACAGAAGACCGTAAGGTGTATAAAGATCGACAATATGAAAAAATGGCTCAGATTGTGCGTAATCATATGGATATGGATTATATTTATCGGATTTTAGAAGAAGGTATTGGAGGTAAGGACCATGCGGCCCGAAGAGATTGAAAAGCGGAGTTTTGAGATCATTGAGCAAGAATTAGGAGATTTTCATCTGCCAGAAGAATATAAAAATGTCTACATGAGAGTGATTCATACAACGGCAGACTTTGATTATATCAAAAACCTAAAATTTTCTGATCATGCAGTGAAATTTGGTATCGACGCATTACAGCATGGTGCATCGATTGTTACGGATACCCAAATGGCGTATTCAGGTATCAATAAAAAAAGTTTGGAATTATTGGGTGGTCAGGCAATATGTTTTATGTCACAACCTAGTGTTGCAGCAGAAGCGAAAAAACGTGGTGCAACCAGAGCTATTGTCAGTATGGAACAGGCGGCGAAGTTAGAAGGCCCGGTGATTTTTGCGATTGGCAATGCACCAACAGCGTTACTTCGATTAAAGGAATTGATTTTAGAAAGAGAGATAAAACCTGCTCTTGTCATTGGTGTGCCTGTTGGGTTTGTTCATGTAGTGGAGAGCAAAGATGAGATTATGGACTGCGGTGTGCCATATATTGTTGCTTCTGGAAGAAAGGGCGGCAGTAATGTAGCGGCTGCTATCTGTAATGCTTTGATCTATGAGGCAGTAGGAAGAGTTCTATAAAATTATAGAGCCAATGCCATGGATTAATAAGCAGATAAAAATTGCGCCTACAATATCAGTAGCATAGTGTAATCCTAAAAAAATTCTGCCTATGCCTACTAACACTGAAATAAGAAAAAGAATAGTACCAAGGATAGGGTTAAGGTTATATATAGCAAGGCTAATAATGACGGCACTTGCTGTATGGCGGCTAGGGAAGGATTGACCGGACCCATGAGAGGAAAAGGGATGAATTGGCAGCTCATCAAATGGGCGTGGACGGTTGATGTGTGTTCGTATTACTGTGACAAATAGAAATGTTATCGTAGGGAGAGCTATATAGGAAAAAAGAAATGATTTTTTATTGAGGCACAGATAAAAGAAGCCTGACAGATAAAAAAATGCAATCAAAATAGGGGTACACTTCATAAAAAGTAGAACGTATTTTCGAAAACAATTGTGTTTTTTTGTATATTGGTACAAAGCAGTCGATATTTTTTTATCCATGTGTCAGTCCTCCAAAATCAAAAAATTTTGTTTCAGTTTATCATAGAATGAAATAGGTGTAAATGGAGAATAAAAATCGTTTATCATGATGATAATTTAGAAAAAAGTAGAGGTAAAATCGAAGATGTAAATTTTTGCAGATAAAAAAATCTTTCTTTACTTTTTTGTAGAAAATTGCTGGTAGTTTTGATATAATATCCAAAAACGTAAAGCATTCTGAAATCAACAGATTTAAGGATGTTGGAAATAGCCGAGAAGGACGTTTTTTTCGGTTTAGTTTAATTATATTTTTTGGAGGAATATCATGAGACTGCTGGAAGAAAGAATTAGAAGAGACGGCATTATAAAAGAGGGAAATGTACTGAAAGTAGACAGTTTTTTAAATCATCAAATGGATATTCAATTATTTAATGAAATAGGAAAAGAGTTTAAAAGACTATTTTCAGACTGTCAGATCAATAAAATTCTTACAATAGAAGCGAGTGGCATAGGAATTGCCTGTATCGTAGCGCAGCATTTTAACGTGCCGGTTGTGTTTGCAAAAAAACACAGAGTATTAACATTGATGGAGAAGTTTATAGCACAAAAATCCAATCTTTTACTCATAAAAAAGTATATGATGTGATTGTCTCTAAAAAGTATTTGGGGCCACAGGATAGAGTGTTGATTATTGATGATTTTCTTGCTAATGGATGTGCTTTAGAGGGTTTGATTGAGCTTACTAGGAGTGCAGGCGCCTTGGTTGAAGGAATTGGTATCTGTGTAGAAAAAGGATTTCAAAGAGGAGGAGACAAAATTCGGTCTATGGGAGTTAGGCTGGAATCTTTAGCCATCATTGATGGAATGGACGCTGCGACAGGTACAGTAGAGTTTAGAGATGAAGTTCCTAATGCAATAAGCTGTTAAATTGATTGAAAGCTATTTATTTGTAGCCCAGCTGAAAAAAAGTTGGGCTTTTTTGTATAGTTTTTACAAAAATATAGGGGCTTTTATTTCTTGCCTCCATAGGAATGGGAGAATGATTTTTGTCTTTTGCCATATATATTCTATAAGATAGAAATTTAACAATAATGTGACACAAAAATAACAGAAAAGTATGGAATTTCATTGTCAAATATTTATCTTTCTTTTTCTATAAATATGTATTATATTTTTCACAGGACCGTTCTTAAGGATAAACAATTTTTTGTGAGAAAGGTTGAAAAGTAGCTAAATAGGTGCTATAGTAACGATGATAGGTTCATAGATTACTTTTTGTATTTAGAAGTAGGACAAAAAAGATAGGCTGTCCATTTTCTAACAAAGTGAGCTTGTAAAGTCAGGTTCATCTAAAAATTTATTTATGAGGGGAGAAATAGATGTGTATAAAATTGTTACAAAAAAACAACTCAACCCTGCGGTAACCCTTCTTGAAGTGGAAGCTCCTTTTATCGCAAAGAAAGCAAAAGCTGGACAATTTATTATTTTTCGGATTGATGAGTTCGGTGAAAGAGTGCCGTTGACAATTGCTGATACAGATGCTGAGCGCGGCACGGTGACTATAATTTTTCAGGCTGCTGGAAAAAGCACAATGATGCTTGCTCAAATGGAAGAAGGAGATTTTATATTAGATTTCGTAGGCCCTCTGGGAAAGCCGACAGAGATCGAAGGATATAAAAGTGTATGTGTAGTAGGTGGTGGTGTTGGATGCGCCATTGCTTATCCTTCTGCGAAGGCATTTTTTAAAAATGGTGCCAGAGTGGATATGATTGCTGGTTTTAAAACAAAGGATATTGTTATTTTGGAAGATGAGATGGAAAAAGTAAGTACAAATTTTTATCTGACAACTGATGATGGTAGCTATAAAGAAAAAGGATTTGTAACAGATAAATTAAAAAGCCTCATTGAAGCCGGTAACCAATATGATTTAGTTGTTGCGATTGGGCCAATTCCAATGATGAAATTTGTTTCAAAACTGACAAAAGAATATGGTATAAAGACTATAGTCAGCCTAAACCCAATTATGATTGATGGCACAGGAATGTGCGGAGGCTGCCGCGTGATTGTTGGTGGCGAAACAAAGTTCGCTTGTGTAGACGGTCCAGATTTTGATGGCCATCAGGTAGATTTTGATGGTTTAATGAAGAGGAATTCTTTCTATAAAGCAGAGGAAGAAGAAGGAAGAAATCATGTTTGCAGACTTACAGGAGGTGTTCGCCATGCCTAATATGCAATTGAATAAAACAGAAATGCCAGCACAAGATCCCAATATTCGTAATAAAAACTTTGATGAAGTAGCTTTGGGATATACAGAGGAGATGGCTGTAAACGAAGCAAAGCGTTGCCTACAATGCCCAAAGAAGCCTTGTGTATCTGGATGTCCTGTAAATGTAAAAATTCCAGAATTTATCGCAAAGGTGGCAGAAGGAAAGTTTGAAGAAGCTTACCAGGTGATTACTTCTACCAATGCGCTTCCAGCAATTTGTGGACGAGTATGTCCACAAGAAAGTCAATGTGAGGGAAAATGCGTTCGCGGAATCAAAGGAGAGCCAGTTGGTATTGGCCGATTGGAACGGTTTGTTGCGGATTACCATATGGCTCATGCGCAAGATGAGACTGCTAAACCTCAGTCAAATGGGCATAAAGTTGCGATTATCGGTGCAGGCCCAGCAGGATTAAGTTGTGCTGGGGATTTAGCAAAATTAGGCTATGAAGTGACAATTTTCGAGGCTTTCCATAAAGCAGGTGGTGTTTTGGTTTATGGAATTCCGCAGTTTAGACTTCCAAAAGAGATTGTGGCAAAAGAAATTGAGAACTTGGAGAAAATGGGCGTTCAAGTTATGACTGATATGGTTATTGGAAAAGTCCTCTCTATTGATGAATTGATGAATGATATGGGGTTTGAAGCAGTATTTATTGGTTCAGGTGCAGGACTTCCTAGCTTTATGGGAATCGAAGGAGAAGATCTGTTAGGGGTCTACTCCGCAAATGAATTTTTAACAAGAACTAATTTGATGAAAGGCTATGAAGATTCCTATGACACACCAATTCACAAGGCGAAAAATATAGCTATTGTCGGTGGTGGGAACGTTGCGATGGATGCTGCACGGTGTGCAAAACGTTTAGGCGCAGAGAATGTATATATTGTTTATCGTCGTTCCGAAAAAGAGATGCCAGCTCGTCTGGAAGAAATTCATCATGCAAAAGAAGAGGGCATTATATTTAAGCTTCTTAATAACCCTGTAAAAATTATTGGGGATGAAAATGGCTTTGTGAAGGGCATGGAATGTGTGGAGATGGAACTCGGTGAGCCTGATGCATCTGGAAGAAGACGTCCAGTAGAAAAAGAAGGGTCCAATTTTATATTAGATGTGGACAGTGTTATCATGTCAATTGGAACATCACCAAATCCATTGATTCGTACAACAACAGCAGGATTGGATGCCAACAAAAAGGGATGTCTCATTGCAGATGATTCAATGAAAACAACTAGAGAAGGCGTTTACGCAGGAGGAGATGCTGTGACAGGTGCTGCTACAGTTATCTTAGCTATGGGTGCTGGAAAAACTGCCGCTGAGTCTATTGATCAATATATTAAAGGAAAGAACGCATAAGGTTTTACATAAAGTATTGAAACCAGGAGGAAAAAGTTCTCCTGGTTTTTTTCGGTCTTCATTAAAGTAGAAGTTGAAAAATATTGCAATTTTATGTAAAATTAACCAGTATGAAATTTTATCCTGAAGGGGGTAGTTGGATGGAAAATTTCATTTTCAGCTTAAACGCTACATTTCCAATATTTATTGTTATGGTCATTGGCTGGATTCTGAAGCAAAAAGGATTTGTTACTGAAAATTTTTGCAATGTCAGCGATAAGTTAGTATTTCGATTATGTTTGCCAGCTTCTTTATTATTGGATATTATGGCTATTGATCTGAAAAATGATTTTGATCTTAATTTTGTTCTATTTTGTATGTTTGGAACAATTTTTATGTTTTTAGTTGTATGGATAATGGCTTTATGTATTATTCGAGACAGATGTATTATCGGCGCTTTCTCACAAGGCGCATGCCGAGGAAGCGCTGCTATTTTGGGTGTTGCTTTTGTTACCAATATTTATGGGGAGGGGCAGCTTGGACTGGTACCAATGATGATTGCTGCATCTGTTCCATTTTTTAATATCTTTGCGGTACTAATGCTTTCTGTTGGTGCACAGGAAGACATTGAAAAGGAAAGTTTAGGAAAAACGCTGAAAAAGGTTTGTAAGAATATAGCGACCAACCCTATTATTATAGCGATCATGGTTGGCTTGTTGACTAATTTAGCTGGACTAAAACTACCTATAATGGCGCAGAAGACAATTGGAAATTTTGGCGCATTATCCACGCCTTTAGCTGTATTATCTTTGGGCGCGTCATTTCGCGGAAGAGAAGCAGTGAAAAAAATTGGGCCCACAATGGCAGCAGTTATTATAAAGCTTTTTGTGTTACCAGCGGTTTTACTGCCTATAGCAATTGAACTTGGATTTCGGGGATCGGAAATGGTAGCTGTTTTGATTATGGCAGGCGCGCCTACAACACCAAGCAGTTATATTATGGCAAAAGAAATGCATAACGATTCTGTGCTTAGTTCTAGCATTATTGTGGTGTCAAATCTTTTGTCTGCGATATCGATAACATTATGGATTTTTTTATTAAAATCAGGCGGTCTGATTTAATTATAACTGAAAAATTATTTTGGAGGATATTATTATGATGAAAGATATGACAGAGGGAAAGCCCTCACATATTTTAATCTCTTTTGCAGCACCAATGATTTTAAGCGGAATGTTTCAACAGTGTTATAATATTGTAGATTCTGTTGTTGCAGGAAAGTTTGCGGGTGTAGACGCTTTGGCAGCAGTGGGTGCATCTTATCCTATTTCTATGCTTTTTATTGCTGTAGCTATGGGAAGTGGTATTGGTTCCTCTGTTGTTGTCAGCCAAATTTTTGGTGCAAAAAGGTTTGGTGAGATGAAGACGGCGGTGACTACAGCTGTGATCAGTTGCTGCGTGCTTGCAATTGCATTGATGGCGATAGGGTTTATTCTTTGCCAGCCTTTAATGTTGTTACTGCGGACACCAAAAAATATTTTTGCTGACTCCCTTACTTATTTAAACATTTATATGGCGGGGATGGTTTTTCTTTTTTTATATAATATCTGTAATGCTATTTTTAATGGTTTGGGGGATTCTAAAACATCGTTGTATTTTTTGATTTTTTCCTCAATATTAAATATAATTTTAGATATTATTTTTGTGAAAGATTTTCATTGGGGTGTTGCTGGTGTTGCATGGGCTACCTTTATTGCTCAAGGATTATCCTCAATTTTAGCAGCAGTGGCCCTGTACTTTAGGATAAAAAAGATTAAGACAGATGAAGAACATCGTATCTTTCATTTGGGTATGTTACAGACAATGAGTAAAATTGCAGTTCCAAGTATTATTCAACAGTCGATTATTTCTGTCGGTCAGCTTTTTGTTCAGGGATTAGTAAATAGTTTTGGGTCAATATTTATTGCCGGATATGCAGCAGCGATTAAAATTGATTCCTTTTTCCGTATTACGATACAGACAATGTCAAACGCTGTTTCTAATTTTACAGCTCAAAATGCTGGTGCGGGAAAGTTTGACCGAATCAAAGAGGGATATAGAATTTCTGTTGTTATGCTTTCTATTTATTCAGTAGTATCATTTTTAATAATTCTTGTATTTGGTTCACCGCTGATTGGTATGTTTGTAGATGGACAAGCAAGTGAAGAAGTAATATCTGCTGGAGTTAGATATATGAAGGTAGTTTCTCTGTTTTATATTGTTTTTTCTATTATGTTGTCAGGAAATGGTGTTTTGCGTGGTACAGGAAGAATGAGATCCTTTATGGCAAGCACTTTGACAGATTTGGCTGTCAGAGTTGGGGTGGCTTATAGTTTATCAATTGTTTTGGGTGAGGCTTCTATCTGGTATGCAGTCGCCATTGGATGGACAATTGGTATGATTATTACGACTTATTATTATCGCAAAGGGGATTGGAAGTATAATTTGTTGCAGAAAAGGGAGGGATAAGCAGGGCATGCAAATTAATTGGAAGGCTTGGATTCCAGGCCTAGTTATTTTGGCAGCAGGATTGTTTGTTCAGATTATTGACTGGCGCGACGCAGTTATTGTCTTATTGCTAGTGATTGTAATCTATGTACTTTTACCAATGATTTCCAAACGGAGATAGAACCATTATTGTTTTTAAAAGTATATAAGTCCAATTACAAGACCGCATTGAATTTTCAATGCGGTCTTGCCTCACTATCATACAGAAAACTGTTTTGCTAACTGCATAAAAGCGGAATTAGGAAGTATTTGTTTCGATGGAATAAATAGATATCTCCATTGTTTATATCCATTGGCTTTTCCCCAACGAGAAGCTATCTCGCAATACTGAATGCCTCGTTTTTTCTTTGCAATAACATCGGGATCGTTTAATTTATCTTCTCCTTTGACTTCAACAAGATAAATAAAGTCGCTTGTTTCAACTACGAAATCAGGCTCATAGCTATGACCGTGATTATAGGTAATATTAAATTCCTGTGGTGCAGGACGGAGCCAATTTATGACATCAGAATCATATTCTAATATTCGTGCAAGAATAAGCTCTGGATTGCTATCAAATTTAGCTGTGTTGAATACACCTTTTTTTATGTTGTCAAACAGAACAGACCTTATTTTTTCTTTATAGTCAGAAAAGAGATTAACACGTTCAGAATACCTATACAATTGCTGAAGATTATAATTTCTTGTGCCAATGACTTCTTCCTGTAGAAATCCATTTTCACAATAAAAATGTTGAAGCATTTGCTTGTATATTGAATTGGCAATATTGCGTTTATACATCATTACAATATTGCGCAATCCATTGGTGCCGTATTGGTTTTCATAGTGTTCACAAGCTTGAGAAATGAGTTTAAATAATAGGGTTGAACACTTTTCATAGTCAATCTCTGGTTTTAGCCGAAGCTGTTCAAGAATTACTTTTTTTGGATTATATCCATCGAAGTCAATAGAATCTCCTGTAATACGCTGCCTATCGCTTAAATCCTCCAAATTTTGTATCAGCAATTCATTTTTTATAGGAGCATGTGTAAAGTCTCCCATATCCAAATTAAAGTCTATAAATACATATTCTTCAACACCTGCGTCAGTTACTTTGAGATGTGGAATCGGTATAAATTTACAAATAGCAGCACGACAGGTTTCTTCGGTTTTCTGTATCATCCACGTGGAAAGGGGATTCTCATTTTCCCTGAAAATATCACCAAGATCTTTATCATCAGAAAACTTCTGTCTTACTTTTTCTGCAATCATCTGCGCTTGAACATTAGTTACAGTATGTAAGGAAGTGTGTTGAATATGATTTGATATTTCTGTATGAATGGTTTCTACAACTTTTTGCAGCAGCTTATCAGCAGTTTCGTTTTTTTCTATCTGTGTTTGCTGGTAAGCATCTTCTAGCTCTTTATCTGAATTTATTTCGAGGGAAAGTTGGGTATAAACTAAGGCTTCCGGCTTGATTTCTTCTACATGGATCACATTTCCAGCTTTAAATATAGAATCACCTTTCTGTGCCTCCATAACGATATCTTGAAATTTGTCATGAGCTGTTAGCATTACAGCGTCTACATCTTTATCACCTGTGCGTTCACCGTAAGGGAGACGTAATCCTCTGCCAACCATTTGTTCTCGAAGGATTTTTGATGCTGCTGTACGAAGAGGAACGATTGTATATAAATTATTTACATCCCATCCTTCCTTTAGCATATTTACATGAATAACAATTTCTATTGGATTATTTGTATTTTCCACATCTAGCAGAAGACGTGTATTCTCTTCGGTTTCAGTCCCTTTTTGTTTGGAATGGATGACAATGGTTTTATTTTTGTATATACCATTGCGAAATTCATCCGATTTTATAAAACTTTCAACCCATATGGCATGCTTTGTGTCTTTGCAAACCACCAGCATAAATGGTTTCACAGTGTGTTTCCCATGATTAGCAGCGTAGACTTTAAGTTTGTGTTTTGTACTTTCATGGCAGGTGATACCGTCTAAAAGCATTAGTTTATCTAACTGCTCATCGCCGAAATTAAAAAAGTTGATATCTGAACGGGTTACGGCAAAAGGGGTGCGAGTATAACCGTCCTCAATGGCTTTTGAGAGTGGATATTCGTATACAACATTTTTAAATGGAACCTGTTTCACTCCCTTTGTTATAAGCGGGGTAGCAGTAAGCTCCAAGCCAAGCAAAGGTTTTAGCTCATTTAAGGCCTGGGCACCTTTTTCAGCGCGGTAATGGTGCGATTCATCCATAATAAGTACAAGGTCGGACAAATTTGATAAATACTGATAAAATGAGTCACCAATGATCTCGTTTATCTTTCGCATATTTGCACCTTCCTTATTGAATTTATCAATGTTATACACAAAGATATGGATGTCTGATTCAAATAAGGAAATGTTTTTTTCTTTATAATCATCATCAGTGATAATCTGTGGTGGTATAGTGAAACACCCTAAACCTTTGAATACATATTTTGTGCTGGAACTATCACTTAAATCTTTTTTTAGTTTTTCATATATTGTAGTGTTTGGAGCAACAACAAAAAAATTTTTTACATGATGTTGAGTGTATAGATAGGCGATAAAAGCACCCATTAACCTGGTTTTCCCAACACCAGTGGCAAGAGCAAATGTTAGAGACATAAAATCACGCTCAAAATCAGAACAAATGGGATATAAAGTATTTACAGTTTTCAGTGTTGCTTTCAGATTCATATCTTTATGGAGATTTATACTATTTGTAATTTCCTCAAGAATTTTCAGTGACTTTTTCTGGGGTTTTCGAAGAGACATGACGCCACAGATGTAGTCTGTTGTATATTGTGGGAAAAAATTACTCATTATAATCCACCTCATCTTCCTCATACACTGGAGGGTGTACAATATTTAGGTTATAATCTATTTTTCCAAACTCACAGTGTTCTAGCAACATTTGAGGTATTTTTTTGATGGTAATATTTTTGTATGCTTTGTCCAATTCGCTATCAAAAGAACGACAGGCGATAATCAGATATTCGTTATCTTCCATTGTATTTTTGATGGAATCCAAATAGGCTCTATTTAAGTGCCTTGTAGTAACAAAAAGAAAACTGTTTTCACTGCCTGTGGATTGTTTCCAGAAAAGGCTGTGATTAGGATCATATTGGAAGCCTTCGTGCAGAGCCACAGCCGCGGCAAGCATGTCGGCGTCATATTCCTCGTTTATGACATACTCATCAAAGGCATCCCGATTGATAAGCGTCGGGGCAAGCTCATAAAAACGGTAGCCTCCTCCGTTTTCCCAGTTAGTTGATCTTGTAATACCACCTTTATCTTCACCAGAAATCACTTGATCTAAACGAATTTTACAATGAGTATAAGCATGAGCTCCCATTTCAATGCCAATATACCGTCGGCCCATTTTGTGGGCAACCGCCGCCGTTGTACCGGAACCAAGGAATGAGTCAAGGACGAGGTCGCCTTGGTTAGAGGCAAGCGTTAGTATGCGTTCTATAAGCCGTTCAGGTTTGGGAGTAGAGAAAACACTTTCGGAATGGAATGCTTTTACTTCTTTTTTTGCCTCCTGAGTATGGCCAACTTCTGTATATTTCCAAATAGTCATAGCAGTCATACCTTGTTTTACATCTGACAAAAATCTTTTTACTCTTGGAACGTTATCACCATTTATACCGAACCAAATTCGATTATCTTTTACCATTTCTTCAAAAGTTTTTTTTGAAAAACGCCAACAATAACCAGCAGGGGGATTCACAATTCTACCTGACGGAGTAGTGATAGGATAGTCAGCAGAGGCATTATATGTTTTTACAGAACAGTCACCAGAAGTCCAAGGACCACGAGGATCATTATCAGGATTTTTATATCTTTTATCCATATTCTTGGTACGAGGTAAAAGATTAGGGTGCCAGTTTTCTTTATTTTTAGCATAAACTAAAATAAAATCATGACTATCAGATAGCCATTTCGCATCATTTTGTGGAGAAAATTTTTTTTCCCATATGACTGTATTGACAAAATTATTTCGTCCAAATATTTCATCACAAAGTACTTTTAAATAATGTCCTTCATCATCGTCAATGCTAATCCATATACTACCGTCATTTTGAAGCAGATTTTTTAAAATTTCAAGCCTTGGTTTCATAAGGTTCAGCCATTGACTGTGTTCCAAATTGTCATCATAATGCTCAAAAGCAGAGCCTGTATTATACGGCGGATCTATATAAATACACTTCACCTGTCCAGCGTACTTATTTTCCAAAGCTTTTAATGCAAGAAGATTATCACCATGTATCAGCATATTTTCTGTATCTGGGTCATTGGCGATATTTGATAAAGAAGCGTTTTCAACCAAAAGTCTTGGTTCTACGCGGAGAGGATTATCCTTTCCATACCATGTCAGTTCCAGCTTATTGGCCATCTTATTTCCTCCGTTATAGTTATGTATCTCAGATAATATTTTGACGTTTTTAGTCATTGCTTAAATTCCTTAAGGCCGCTTTCCAAAAAAATGGAAAAGCGGCCTTAAGGAACAAAAAATATTAATAATTCCATTTTACAGTATTGTCTATAAAATAGCAATACTAGAGAAAAGGAGAAAGATTAATAATAAAAACCGAGGAGAAGACCCTTTTCGATTTTTATTTACTTTGGTCAAAACAAATAGATATATATGTTTTTTATAACCAGTATTTTCTTTCCAGATTTCGATAACGAATTGCTTCAGCAAGATGTTCTACGGTAATTTGAGGGCTTTGAGCTAAGTCAGCAATAGTACGAGCAGTTTTTAATGTTTTGTTATATCCTCTGCCAGAAAGATTCATCCTGGTAAAAGCGAGGTCAATAAAACGACTTTCTTCTGGGCCGAGAGGACAGTATTCCTCTATCAGTCTTCCTTCTAATTGAGAATTAAAAAATATGCCGTCATTTTGGTATCTGTTTCTTTGGATTTCACAGGCACGTTCAACACGCTCTCTAATTTGAGC